>NZ_JBEXRZ010000082.1:0-29796 GCF_040613325.1 Streptomyces sp. NPDC006283
TGGGGCATGGGCGAGGAAGGACAGCGCCTCGCGGAACTCGCCGACGACTTCGAGCGGCGGCACCCCGCCGTCACGGTCGACGTGACCCCGGTGAGCTGGGACGTCGTCCATCAGAAGCTGGTGTCCGCCGCAGCCGCGGGCACGCTGCCCGACATGGCCCAGATGGGCTCGACGCTCATGGGCGAGTTCATCGACCTCGATCTGCTGGAACCCGTCGACACCCGCCACTTCCGCGAGTCCGACTACTTCCCGGCCACCTGGGCCGGCAACGTGCACGACGGCACGGCCTACGGCGTCCCCTGGTACGCCGACGTGCGCGTCCTCTACCACCGCACGGACCTCACCGCCCGCGCCGCGACCCCGCCCGTGACCTGGGCCGACGCCCTCACCCTCGCGCGCGCCTACCAGCGCGACGCGGGGACCCGCTGGGGCGCGGCCCCACAGCCCGGCGGCATGGGCGCGTGGCAGACCTGGCTGCCCTACCTCTACTCCGCCGGCGGTGACCTGATCACCGCCCACGGCGAGCCCGCCCTCGACTCGCCGCAGTCCGTCCGGGCCCTCACCGCCTACGCCGCGTACTTCGACGAAGGCCTCGCCGACCGGACCTTCCGCCCCGGGTACGACGTCGTGAAGGACTTCGGTTCCGGACGCGTACCGATGTTCGTCTCCGGGCCGTGGCAGGTCGAGAACATCGAGTCCCGCCTGCCGCACCTGCGGGGCAAGTGGCGGGCCACGCCGCAGCCCGCGGGGAAGACGTCCACCTCGCACGTCGGCGGCTCCAGCCTCGTCACCTTCCACAGCAGCGGCCACAAGGCGGCGGCCGAGGCCTTCACCGCGTTCCTCACGGCCCCTGAGACCCAGAGCACCTGGTACGAGAAGACCCGCACCCTCCCCGCCAACAAGAAGGCATGGTCGCTGCCCGCGCTGCGCGACGACCCGCGGCTGGACGTGTTCGCGCGGCAACTCGCCTCCGCCCGGCCCGTTCCGCCGCTGCTGGAGTGGGCCAGGCTTGCCGATGTGATCGACGAGAAGCTGGAGCGCCTCGCCCGGGGCGCCGACCCGAAGACCGTCGCCGCCGCGATGCAGCGCTCGGCAGAGGCGGTGCTCGGCCGCTCATGACCCTCGTCACCGCCCCGAAGAAGCCCGTCCGGCACGCTCCCGCCGAGCCGCCCGACACGCCCCGCACACTCGGCGGCACCCGCCGGAGCCGCGCCCAGCAACGCGCGGGCTGGCTGCTCTCCGCACCGTTCCTGGCCCTGTTCGGCACGTTCATGGCGTTTCCCGTCCTCGCCACCCTTGCCATGAGCTTCAGCGACTTCGGGCTGCGCGACGTCACCGATCCGCTCGGCGCCGACTTCGTCGGCCTCTCGAACTACACCCGCCTCTTCGGCGACGAGACGTTCCGCACGGCTCTCCTCAACACCGGCGTGTTCGTCGTCGCCGGTGTACCGCTGACCGTAGGGGCCGGTCTGGTCGCCGCCGTGCTGCTGGACAGAGGCGTCGACCGCATGCGCACCTTCTTCCGCGTCGGCTTCTACGCGCCCGTCGTCACCAGCATCGTCGCCGTGGCCGTCGTATGGCGCTTCGTCCTCGACCCGGCGGACGGTCCGATCGCCTCCCTCGCGGCCGAGGCGGGACTCACCGCCCCCGACTTCCTCGGCTCCGACGCCCTTGCCCTGCCCTCCCTCATCGCCATGGGCGTCTGGCGGAACATGGGCACCGCGATGGTGCTGTTCCTCGCCGGGCTCCAGGCCGTCCCCACCGAGGTACGGGAGGCGGCCCGCATCGACGGCGCCGGCGCATGGGCCGAATTCCGGCGGATCACCGTCCCCCTGCTGCGCCCCACCCTGCTCTACGCGGCCGTCATGACGACCATCGGTTTCCTCAACGTCTTCGAGGAGCCGTTCGTCATGACCGGCGGCGGCCCCGACAACAGCACCCTCACCGTCTCCCTGCTCATGTACGAGGAAGGCTTCGGCTACTTCCGCATGGGCACCGCGAGCGCCATGGCGTACGTGCTGTTCACCGTCGTCCTCGCCGTCACCGTGCTCCAGCTGCGCCTGCTGAAGGACAACACCCGATGAGGCCCGCCGCGAAGACCCGGCCGGTGATCACGCACGTCGCACTGTGGACCGGCCTGATCATGACCAGCGCGCCGTTCGTGTGGATGGCGCTGGCCGCCTTCAGGAGCGAGAAGGAACCGGCTGCCGGCGCGGCGCCGTGGAATCCCGACGAGTGGACGCTGCGGCACTTCAGGGACCTGCTGGAGCTGCTCGACCTGCCCCGGTACTTCCTCAACTCGGCCGTCGTCGCCACCTCCGTCACGCTGTGCAATCTTCTCTTCTGCTCGATGGCCGGGTACGCGCTGGCCAAGCTCGACTTCGGAGGCAGACGCCCGGTCCTCGCGGTCGTGCTCGGCGCGCTGATGGTGCCGCACAACCTGCTGCTGATGCCGATGTTCGTGATGATCAGCGGGATGCGGCTGGCGGACTCCCGCACGGCGCTCGTCCTGCCGTTCGCCGCCGGTGCCTTCGGCGTCTTTCTCATGCGCCAGTTCATGCAGTCGATCCCGGACGAGACGCTGGAAGCCGCACGGCTCGACGGCGCGGGGGAGTGGCACATCTTCCGGCGCATCGCACTGCCCATGGTGCGGCCCGCGCTGGCGACACTCGCGATCTTCACGTTCCTCGCCTCGTGGAACAACTTCCTGTGGCCCCTGGTGGTCACCACCGATCCCGACCGCTACACGCTCCCCGTGGCCCTGGCCACCTTCGCCGTCGACCCCACCCGGGCGGCCGGTTCCAACGGCGTGCTGATGGCCGGTGCGCTGCTGGTCGTCCTGCCCGTGCTCGTCGTCTTCGCCGTACTGCAACGCCACTTCACGCGGAGCATCGCCACCACCGGCCTGAAGTAGCCCTCTCCGCCCATCCCACCCGGAGGCCGAACACCCATGACCGCCCCCGTTCCCGACGCCACCGTGCCCGAGCGGCCGAACATCATCCTTTTCATGACCGACGACCACGCTCCCGCCGCCATCGGCGCCTACGGAAGCGTGATCAACCGGACACCGGCGGTCGACAGGCTCGCAGCCGAGGGCACGGTCTTCGAGAACACCTTCTGCACCAACGCGATCTGCTCCCCGGCCCGAGCCACCCTCCTCACGGGCACCTACAGTCATGTCAATGGCATGACCTCGCTCGAGGGCCCGGACCACAAGTTCGACGCGAGCCAGCCCTCCTTCCCCAAGATGCTCCAGGACGCCGGCTACCAGACCGCGATCATCGGCAAATGGCACCTGGGCCACGGCGGGGGCCACGATCCGCAGGGATTCGACCACTGGGAGGTCCTCCCCGAGCACGGCGTCTACCACGACCCCGACTTCGTGACCGCCGAAGGCACCAGGAAGTATCCGGGGTACGTCACCGACATCATCACCGACCTCGCCCTCAACTGGCTCGACAGGCGGGACGACGACCGTCCCTTCTGCCTGCTGATCCAGCACAAGGCGCCGCACCGCGCCTTCGAGCCCGCCGAGCGCCACAAGCACCTCTACGAGCACGACGACATCCCCGCTCCGCCCACGCTCCACGACAACCTCGACGGCCGTGCCCCCGCCGCCCGCGAGGCCGAGATGAGCATGGAGGACCTCACGGACGAAGACCTCAAGGGCGTCCCCGTCCCCGACGGCCTTTCTCCGCGCGAGGAGCGGGAGTGGCGCTACCAGCGCTACATCAAGGACTACCTCCGTGTCGTCGCCGCCCTCGACGAGAACGTCGGCAGGGTCCTGCACTACCTCGACCTCACCGGCCTCGACGCCTCCACCGCCGTCGCCTACACCTCCGACCACGGCTTCTTCCTCGGCGAACACGGCTGGTTCGACAAGCGCTTCATGTACGAGGAAGGCATGCGCATCCCCCTCGTCCTGCGCTGGCCGGGCGTCACGGAGCCCGGCTCCCGGCACACCGAACTGGTGGCGAACATCGACTACGCCCCCACTCTGCTCGACATGGCGGGGCTGCCGCCGCACCCGCGCATGCAGGGCCGCTCCCTCCTGCCCCTCCTCAACTGCACTTCCGAGGAAACGCTTTGGCGGGAGGCGGTCTACTACCGCTACTACATGCACCTCGACGTCTGCCACAACGTCCAGGCCTGCTACGGCATCCGCACCCGCACCCACAAACTCATCCACTACCCGGGCCACGGGTCCGCCGCCGACGGTGCGAAAGACGCGCCGCGCCCCCCGGCGTGGGAGCTGTTCGACCTCACCACCGACCCGCACGAGCTGCACAACCGCTACGACGATCCCCGGTACGCGGAGGTCCTGCGGGACCTCACCGACCAACTGGCCGCGCTCCAGGCCCACTACGGTGACACACCCGACGGCCACCTCCCGACCGCCCCGCACCGCGAAGGACTGCCCCGATGACAACTCCGCCCCGCCCCGGCAGCCCAGCCACCGAGTGGCTCGCGGACGCCGTCCTCTACCAGATCTACCCGCAGACCTACGCCGACGCGAACGGCGACGGCATCGGCGACTTCGCCGGCATCGAGCAGCGCCTCGACCACCTCGCGTGGCTCGGCGTCAACACGGTCTGGCTCAACCCGTGCTTCGCCTCCCCGTTCCAGGATGCGGGCTACGACGTCTGCGACTACTACACCGTCGCCCCCCGCTACGGCACCAACGACGACCTGGCGAAGCTCGTCGAGAGCGCCCGCAGCCGCGGCATC
This sequence comes from Streptomyces sp. NPDC006283, assembly GCF_040613325.1. Lineage (NCBI taxonomy): Bacteria > Bacillati > Actinomycetota > Actinomycetes > Kitasatosporales > Streptomycetaceae > Streptomyces > Streptomyces sp. NPDC006283. Next base: position 4,729 of record NZ_JBEXRZ010000082.1, read on the forward strand.
CGCGTCCTGCTGGACCTGGTCGCCGGGCACACCTCCGACCAGCACCCCTGGTTCACCGCCTCCGCGAACGACCCGGCCGACCACCGCTACATCTGGGCCGACACCGACGAACGCCCGGCCGACGGCTTCGAACCCTCGCCCGGCACCCGCCGCGGCTGGTACAAGCCGAACTTCTTCGCCAGCCAGCCCGCCCTCAACTTCGGCTACGCACGCACCGATCCGGCCGAACCCTGGCGCCAGAGCGTCGATGCCGAAGGCCCGCGCGCCAACCGCCGGGCACTGCGCGACATCATGTCCCACTGGCTCGGACTCGGTCTGTCCGGCTTCCGCGTCGACATGGCCGCCTCCCTCGTCAAGGACGACCCCGGCCACGCGGAATCCGCACGCCTGTGGCGCGAACTGCGGGCCTGGCTCGACACCGCCCACCCGGACGCCGCACTCCTCTCGGAGTGGGGCGACCCGGCCGTCTCCGTACCGGCCGGCTTCCACGCCGACTTCTTCCTCCAGTTCGGAAGCGACAACGACGGTCTCACCCTGCGCTCCCTGTGGAACAACAACACCGGCACCGTGAACGAGCAATGGGCACCGTTGGAGCCCTACTTCGACGCGGAGGGCGCCGGCTCCCCGGCGACCTTCCTCGACAACTGGCAGTCGGCCACCGAGACGATCGCCGCATCCGGCCGCCGCGGCTTCATCTCCCTCCCCACCGCCAACCACGACTTCTCCCGCCTCTCCTCAGGCCCTCGCGCCGCCGAACAGCTCCCAGCCGCCTTCGCGTTCCAACTCACCTGGCCCACCCTCCCCGCCGTCTACTACGGCGACGAGATCGGCATGCGCTACGTCCCCGGCCTTCCCGACCACGAAGGCAGCGTGCTGGGCCCCCGCTACAACAGGGCCGGCTCCCGCACGCCCATGCATTGGGACGACACCGAGAACGCCGGCTTCTCCACCGCCCCCGCCGACGCCCTCTACCTCCCCCTCGACCCCGATCCGGCCCGCCCCACGGTCGCCGCACAACGGGCCGACCCCGGCTCGCTCCTGAACCTCGTACGCCGCCTGATCACCCTGCGCAAAAGCACACCCGAACTCGGCCCGGCGGGCAGCGTGCGCGTGCTCCACGCCGGATATCCCCTCGTGCACGTACGGGGAGGCCGGTACCTTGTCGTGATCAATCCGCGGCGGGACGCGGTGGAAGCCCGTCTGCCCGAGGCGGTGACAGCGCGGCCGGTCGAGGTCCGTGGCGTGGACGTGACGGCCGACCTGGTCCGGGCCGAGGGCTTCGCGTACGGCATATTCGACCTGTCGTGACGGAGCTGTGATGACGAACCCTCCGCACGCCTGCTGCGCTCCTCGCCGCCCGGAAGGGGCGGGGGTGCGGCCCGCCGCGGTTCCCGCCCCCGCTGCTGTCGCCCGCACCGGCGACTGGTGCGATCTGCCTGGCGGGACGTTCCTCATGGGCAGCGACAGTGCCCCCTACCCTGCGGACGGGGAAGGCCCCGCCCGTCCGGTGACGGTCGAGCCGTTCAGAATCAGCGCGACGACCGTCACCAACGAGGAGTTCGCCGCGTTCGCCGACGCGACCGGCTACCGCACGGACGCGGAACGGTTCGGCTGGTCGTTCGTCTTCGCCGCATTCCTCCCCGGCGACTTTCCGCCCACCCGCGCGGCGGCGGGCACCCCCTGGTGGCGCCAGGTGTACGGGGCGTACTGGCGAAGCCCCGAGGGTCCCGGCTCCGACGTCCTCGACCTTCCGGACCATCCGGTCGTCCACGTCTCCCACAACGACGCGCTGGCGTACTGCGGTTGGGCGGGTGTCCGGCTGCCCGCCGAGGCGGAGTGGGAGTACGCCGCCCGCGGAGGTCTCGAGGGCATGCCCTACCCCTGGGGCGCGGAACGCGATCCGGGCGGCGACCACCGCATGAACATCTTCCGCGGCACGTTCCCCCACACCAACACCGCCGCCGACGGCTACCTGGGCACCTGCCCGGCCGACGCCTTCGAGCCGAACGCCTACGGCCTGCACAACACCACCGGCAACGTGTGGGAGTGGTGCGCCGACCGGTTCACCCCGAGCGGCGACGCCCGCGTCCTCAAAGGGGGGTCGTACCTGTGCCACGAGTCGTACTGCCTGCGCTACCGCACCTCGGCGCGCATGCCGAACACCCCGGACAGCTCCAGCGGCAACACCGGCTTCCGTGTCGCCGGGCAGGGGCCGTGACCCATGTGGGGCCCTTGTCACCGCGGCCAGGCCCTGGTCTTGTGTACCCGCGGGCGAGACCGCCAGGACATCGAGGAGCAGCGTGGAACGAGTGACGGGGCGGAACGTCCGAGGCGCCCTGCCCGACGGGCTCGCCGACGCGATACGCGGCACCGCCGCGGACATCGCCGCCCTGCTGCGTCCGGGCACCGACACGAGGGCTGCGGTACCCGGCTCGGCCTGGACCGTCGGCGAGGCTGCCGCGCATCTCGCCCAGGCCAACGAGCTGATGGCCGACATCGCAGCAGGGCAGGAGCGCAGCCACGGCGACGGCACGCCGCAGAGCCTGGCCGCGGCGAACGCACACGCGCTCGCAGCCTTCGCCGAGCGCGCGGCCGAACCCCTGGCCGCGCTGATCGTGGCGCATGCCGACGCCTTTGTCACGGCGGCTGACGAGCGGCTGCCGGAGGAGGTCGTGGCGACGCCCTTGGGAACGATGAGCCGCGCCGTGCTGGGCTCGTACCTGCTCACGCACATGCTCGGCCACGGCTACGACCTCGCCCGCGCGGCCGGCCGGCCGCACATGATCGACCGTGCCCGAGTCCGGCTCTCTCTGCCGTTCCTGATCACCGCAATGCCCCGGGTCGCGAACCCGGCTGCAACGGACGGGCTGACGGCCTGCTACGCGCTCCGCCTGCGCGGCGGTCCGGGCTTCGGCGTCACGATCACCGACGGTGCCGTCGTCGTCGGCCCGCAGGTGCCGGTCCGCCCCGACTGCACCATCCTCACGGAACCGGTCACCTTCCTCCTGATGGCCCTCGGCCGCCGGAACCCGTGGTCCGCCATTGCCTCGGGCCGGATCCTCGCATGGGGGCGCAAGCCATGGCTCGCTCCCCGGTTCCCGACGCTGTTCACGGCACCCTGAGCACCCGGAGGCATTCCGGCCGGGATTGCGTCAAGGCTGTCGGGCCGGCGCCCCTGCCCCGAACCGCGGACGTGCCGGCCTCGTCGAGCGAGCCCGCACGTCCGTGCCGGAAACGAGGGCCCCACGGGCCCGGTGCTCAGGCGCCCGCCGACGACTGCGCCTCCGCCTGCGCCCGGAACAGGCGGCGCAGCCGCACCACGCCCAGGTCGTGCTGGTACAGGTTCTCCTGCTGGTCGGCGTCGGCCGGCATCGCCTCCAGCATCACCCGGTCCTGCTCCAGCACCTCCCAGTGGCGCTTCTCGATGAGCGTCCGGTACAGGAAACGCCAGGACGCACGCTGCCAGCCCTCGACGCGGCGGTAGCGCCAGAAGAAGACACCGGTGCGCCCGGCGTCGACCGGGCAGGCCATGCCCACGATCCCGAACGGACCGCCCGGGCCTGCCGACGGCGGATACGGAATGGACAGGTCGACCCAGTCGACGCCGGTCCGGCACAGCTCCACCCAGTCGAAGTTGACGCCCCGCTGGTCCGTCTTCTCGAAGAAGTAGCCGCGGTCGGTCTCCCGGATGCGGAACTTGGCCGTCGTGTCACCGTCGAACATCGAGTGCGAGTCGTGGTGCAGGAAGGCGCCGTGCATCGGGTCGAGCAGGTTCTCCATCGCGAACCGCCACGGCACGTTCCACTCGGCGTAGCACAGGAACGCGTCGGTCCCGGGGTCGGTCAGCGGCTCGGGCAGCGTCAGCTCGACCGGCTCGGGATGCTCCTCGTCGCCGAAGTAGGCGAGGATCGCGCCGCCGACCTCGCGCACGGGCAGCGAGGTGACGAGCTTCTTGCCCTCCAGGTTGCAGCCGGGCAGTCCGGGAACCGAGGAGACCGTGCCGTCGGTCTCGACCTCGACGCCGTGATACCAGCAGGCGACCCGGTCGCCGAGGTGCTTGCCGAGCGACAGGGGTGCGCCGCGGTGCGGGCAGCGGTCGGCCAGCATCGACAGGACGCCGTCGGAGCGGCGGAACAGCAGCCACTGCTCACCGAGCGCGGTCACCTTGCGCATGGCGCCCGGGGCGACGAAGTGCGAGGGGACGACGGGGTGCCACTGGTTGCGCAGCCCGGTGGCGTAGATGTGGTCCGCGGTGGCGGACGTCGACAGCGTCATGGTCAGGCTCCCAGTCGGTTGATCTCGGCGAGGAACGACTCCTCGGTCCACGGGGCGCCGTCGGCTGCGTGAACCTGACGGGCGTTGAGCCCACGCACGACGTCGGCCAGGTCGTGGCCCTCCTTGGCGAAGACCTCTTCGAGGGTCGCGGCGAGCTTGTACTCGTACGGCGTGGGCTCGTGCGTACGGGACTGGTGGATGTCCAGGTACGGCCAGGCGCCGGTCACGGTGTCGGTCACGGTGTCTCCTGAGAATGCGGGGAAGGGGTCACAGGTCGAGGACGAGCCGGCCGGAGGCGCACCGCGAGACGCAGATCATCATCGTGGCGCCGGCGGCGTGCTCCGCCTCGCTCAGCAGGAAGTCGCGGTGGTCGGGGGTGCCGTCGAGCACACGGGTCTCACAGGACCCGCAGATGCCGTCGCGGCAGGAGCTGTTCACACTGAGCCCGGCGCTCTCCGCGGCGTCGAGGATCGAGGTGTCCGCGGCGACGGTGAGGGTCACCCCCGAGATGCGGCACTCGACCTCGAACGCCTCGTCGTCCCCGGTGCGTTCCACGACGGGGGCGGCGAACCGCTCCAGTCGCAGCCGGCCGTAGGGGCAGCGCTCCTCCACGGCGGCGAGCAGCGGTTCTGGGCCGCAGGAGTACACCAGCGTGCCCTCGGACAGCTCCGCCAGCACCGTGTCCAGATCGATGTGGCCCAGCTCTTCCTGCGGGACGAGCGTCACGTCGCCGCCGAGCGCGGCGAGTTCGGCGAGTTCGGCGGTGAAGGCCATCGAGGCGCGGCCCCGGCCACCGTAGACCATCCGCCATGCGTCGCCCCGGCGGGTGGCCTCGCGGGCCATCGCCAGCAGCGGCGTGATACCGATGCCGCCGGCGACGAACACATACGCGTCGGCTGCCTCCAGCGCGAAGTGGTTGCGCGGCTCGGAGGCCGTGACGGACTGACCAGGACGCAGCTGGGTGTGCACGTAACGCGAACCGCCCCGCGACGAGGGCTCGTTGAGCACCCCGATGCGGTACGTGCCCGTGTCGTTCGGGTCGCCGCACAGGCTGTACTGGCGGACCTGGCCGCCGACGTGGACATCGAGATGCGCACCGGGTGTCCAGGCGGGCAGGGGCTTGCCCTCGGGGTGGGCGAGCTCGACGGACAGGACGCCCTCGGCCTCCCATGTCATACGGCGGACGATCAGCTGCAGCGGGTTCTCGCTCATGGCCTGGTGCCTCCTTACCGGCAATAGGGCAGTTACGGGGCCGGGCTACTGGCCCGGGATCCTCACGGGCGGGGTGAACGGGTTCTTCATCGGGCCCAGAGCCGTCAGATCGACCTCGACGAGCGTCGGCCCGTCCGAGGCCACGGCCTCGCCGATGACCGGCGCCGCGTGCTCCTCGGCGGCGATCCGCAGGTACGGCAGCCCGCAGGCGCGTGCCAGCAGTTCGAAGTCGGGCGTGGCGAGGTCGACGCCGGAACGCCGCTCGCTGTAGCGGTCCTGCATGTTGCGCAGCACTCCGTAGCCGCCGTCGTTGAAGACGACCAGCGTGAGCCGGGGCCGTTCCTGGGCCAGGGTGAGCAGTTCGCCGAGGTGGACGGCGAGCCCGCCGTCACCGGCGATCACGACGGTCGGCGCGTCGGGCCGGGCGAGCGCCGCACCGATGCCCATGCCGAGCCCCTGTCCGATGCCGCCGCCGCGCGGGAAGACGTTGTCCCGCGGGTCGTACATCTCCAGCAGACGGTTGCCCCAGCTGCTGGAGGGGATGGTGACGTCGCGGGCGACGACCGCCTCACGCGGCAGGGCCGCGCGGATCGCGTCGCAGATCGCGGCCTGCGGGCCGATGTTGTCGTGCAGCGTCGCCCGCACCTCGGTGCGCACGGCGGCGACGCGTTCGCTCCAGCCGGCCTCGGCGGGCCGTGCGTGGGGCAGCAGGCCGGCCAGGGCGGACGCCGCGTCGCCGTGCAGGGCGTGCGCGAGCGGGTACACCCGGCCGAGCGCGGCCGCGTCGACGTCGATCTGGATGTGCGCCGCGGGGATCGCGAGCGTGTAGTCGGCGGTCTCGTTGGAGCGGAAGTGCGTGCCGATCGTGAGCAGCACGTCCGCGTCGGCGAGCAGGGCACGCACGGCAGGCGTGGTGGCGAAGTTGCCGATGACCTGCTCGTGGTCCTCGGGCACCGCGCCGCGCCCGGAGTTGGAGGTGAGCAAGCCCGCTCCGGTCGCCTCCAGCAGCCGGGCGAGTTCGCCGCGTGCGGTGGCGGCGCCGCCACCCGCCCAGATCAGCGGGCGGCGGGCCGAGGCCAGCAGGGCACCGGCGGCGGCCAGCTCGCCGTCGGTCGGGGCGGGACGGGAGTGTGCGGGCAGCTCCGCGGGCGCGTCGGTCTGCTCCGCGTACTGCAGGTCGATCGGCCACTCCACGCTCGCCGGGCCACCGGGCGCGGCGAGCGCCGCGTGCGCCGCCTCGCGCAGGATCCGGCCCGCCTGTTCGGCGTCCGGCACACTCGCCGCATGGGCCGAGACGGCGGTGAGCATGCCGAGCTGGTCCTTCGTCTCGTGGATGAACCCCCGTCCGCTGCCCAGGAATTCGCTCTCGACCTGTCCGGTGATGTGCAGTACGGAACTGCCCGCGCTCAGCGACTCGATCAGGGATCCGGCCGCGTTGCCCGCACCCGTGCCGGTCGAGGTCAGCGCGCAGCCGAGGCCGCCGCGGGCCCGCCCGTAGGCGTCGGCGGCATTCACGGCGGACGCCTCGTGCCGTACGGGGACGAAACGCAGTTCACGGTCGACGGCCTCGACGAGCGGCAGATTGTGCACACTCACGATGCCGAAGACGGTGTCGATGCCGAGCTCTCGCAGGACGGCGACGAGGAGATCGCCTCCGTTGTCGTAACGCATGGTGTCTCCTCAGAGGATGGAGCGGCCGACTCCGCCGCAGACGTCGACGCTGGTGCCGGTGATGTACGAGGCGCGGGGCGAGAGCAGGGTGACGATCGCGTACGCGACCTCCTCGGCCCGGCCGAGGCGTCCCAGCGCGACCCCCCGGTCGGCCGCGAGCTCCGCCTGCCAGTCCTCGTAGCTCGTGCCGGTGCCGGCGGCGGCGTGGCGGCGGGTCCACTGGCCGGTGTCGATGAGCCCCAGGCACACGGAGTTGACCCGGATGCCGTCGCCGGCCAGTTCGGCGGACAGGGACTTGGAGAGGTTGAGGATTCCGGCGCGGGCGGCGCTGGTGGTGATCAGGCGGGGCTCGGGCTGCTTGGCGAGGACCGCGTTGACGTTGACGATGCTCGCGGCGTCGGACGCCGCGAGATACGGGCGGGCGGCGTGCAGCGGGTTGAGCACTCCGGCGAACTTGAGCTCCAGCTCGTCGCGCCAGTCCTCGGCGGTCGAGTCGTCGAGCCCCTTCATCCGGGACTGTCCCGCGTTGTTGACGAGTCCGTCGACACCGCCGAACTCGTCGGCGGTGCGGCGTACGAAGCCGTCCACCGCGCCGGCGTCCCGTACGTCGCACACTGCGGTCAGCAGCCGGTCGCGTCCGGCACCGAGCCGGGCGGCCACCTTGGCGAGCCGGTCGGCGTCGCGGCCGCAGGTGGCGACGCGGGCGCCCTCGTCGAGCAGGGCGCGGACCGTGGCCAGGCCGACGCCCGAGCTGCCGCCGGTGACCACGATGGTGCGGTCGGCGAGGCCCAGATCCATAACTCGGTACTCCTGCAGATCAGTTCATGGTGAAGCCGCCGTTGACGGCGATCACCTGTCCGGTCAGATAGCGGGACTCCTCGCCGAGCAGGTAGGAGACGATCCCGGTGAGGTCGTCGGGCTGCTGCGGCCGGGAGATGGCCCGGTTCATGCGGTAGAGGTCGTGCCGCTCGGCGGGCACGGTCTCGGTCGCCTCGCACTCGGTCAGCCCGGGGGCGACCGCGTTCACGGTGATCCCCTTGTCGCCGAGCTCACGGGCCATCGCCCGGGTGAGCGCGATGACCGCCCCCTTGGAGGCGATGTAGTGGGCGAGGCGCGGGGAGCCGTACAGGGCGGCGTCCGAGGCGATGTTGACGATCCGGCCCGGGGAGACGAAGAGCGGGTACAGCGCCTTCGACACCAGCCAGGGGCTGCGGGCGTTGACCGTCATCAGCCGGTCCCACACCTCGGCGTCGATGTCCCAGAACTCCTTGCCGCCGACCCCGTTGGCCAGCGCCGCGTTGTTGACGAGCCCGTACAGCGGGCCCAGTTCCCCCACGGCGCCGGCCAGCGCGGCCACCGAGGCGGGGTCGGCGACGTCGCAGCGTACGAAGTGGGCGTCGATGCCCTCCGCGCACAGCTGAGCGACGGCACGCTCGCCGCGCTCCGGATCCAGCTCGGCGACGACGACGCGGAAGCCGTCGGCGCCGGCCCGGCGGGCCATGGCCAGTCCCAGGCCACGGCCCGCGCCGGTGACGACGACGACCCGCGGGTCAGTCACGGGTGACACCGTGCATCGGCGAGTACTCGGGGTACGACGGCACCTGCGGCTTCTGCGTGCCGATGACGACGCAGAACAGGGCGTCGGTGTCGCCCTCGTTCTTCAGCGAGCGGGTCACACCGGCCGGGACGACGATCATGTCGCGGTAGCCGAGGGTGCGGTACTCGACCTCGTCGGGGCCGCGGTGGATACCGACCTTGACCTCGCCCTCCAGGACGAAGAAGGCCTCTTCGACATCGTGGTGGGTGTGGGCCGGGCCCTCGGCACCGGGCGGCAGCAGCATGTTGGAGAAGGTGAAACCGCCGGACGGGATGATGCGGCTGTCGCCCTCGTGGTTGCCGGTGGCGCCGGAGCCGACGTAACGGATCTGGCCGCGGCGGAACTGCGGGCCCGCCTTCTCCTGGAAGGAGAGGGTGTCGAAGTCCGCCACCCGGGAGTCCTTGGTGGCGATGAGGGAGTCGGTGTAGGCGGCGAGGTCGCTGCCGTTGTCGTATGCGGTGGTGGTCAGAGGCATGAGGAACAGCTCCTACTCGGGGATGCGTGCGGTGATGCGGAGGTGGGAGAGGACCCAGGCGTTGAAGTGCCCGGGTTGCTCCTGGTTTGCCAGGTGACCGGCGTCCTTGACGATCACGTAGGCGGCCTTGTGGAGGGCACCGGCGATGGCCTGGCTCGCCTCGGTGCCGGTGACGGTGTCCTGGTCCCCGCAGAGCACGAGTGCCGGTGCGGCGATCGAGGGGAGTTCGGCGCGCAGATCGGCTGCGGCCATGGACTCGGCCGCGTAGGCGTAGCCCGGCAGCCGTACCGAGGCGGCCATGGTGTCGACGACGCGCCGGACCAGTTCGTCGGGTGCGCCCGCGGACACCAGCCGCGGTCCGCGTGCCTCGGCGAAGGCACGCGGTCCGACCTCGGCCAGCTCGGTGGCCCGCGCCCGCATGCCCTTGGCCTTCGCCTCGTCCGTGCCCGATCCGGGGCTGGAGTCGGCGACGATCAGCGAGGCGACGAGGTCCGGGTGGCGGGCGGCGAGCCGCACTGCGATCACGCCGCCCCAGGAGACGCCGAGCACATGGGCGCTCGCGCCGCGCTCACGGATGAGCCCGGCCGCCGTGTCCGCGAAGTCGTCGAGGGTGAGGGGGGCCTCGGGATCGGGGGACTTGGCGTATCCGGGGGCGTCCCAGGCCACGACCCTCGCGTACGAGGAGAGTTCGGCGAGCTGCGGCGCGAACGCCGCCGACGAGGAGCCGATGCCGTGCAGGCACAGCAGCAGCGGGCCCCGGTCCCCGGCCTCCTCGACATGGACGTCGGCGACAGGACGGCCGGCGCGGGCGCTCACAGGATTTGTCCCGTCCGCCCGGCGAGTGCGCCGAGGCTGCGCAGCACCGCGTACGGCACGATCTGGCTGGTCGCCGGGTTGCCCGGGTCGGGCAGATGCGCGACCTCGAAGCGGTACGCGCCGTGCCGCCCGGACGCCTCGACCACGTGCCGGGTGCGGTGGGCCGCCGGGTCGGCGACGACCTGGACCCGCACAGTGTCCAGGTCGCCGACGGCCAGCGCGACCGAGGCGGCCACGTTCGTCGACTTGGGGAACTTCACCGGGACGTCCCGCGCTGTGCCGGACATGACCTCGACCGGTCCGGTCGCCGTCCGCATCCGGTGCAGCAACTCCTCGTCCATCCAGGGCTGTTCGAGTGTCGAGGGCAGCTTGACGGTGGTGAGGCGGACCTCGTCCAGCGGGCCCAGGGAGCGTGCCGCCTGGAGCAGGTCGAGACCGCCGACCGCGCCGCCGGTGAAGTAGACCCGGCCGGGTCCCGCCGCGAGCAGCCGCTTCGCGAGCTCGTCGTCGGTCAGCGCGCCGGAGGAGGCGATCAGCAGATCGGTGCCGGAGGCCAGCACCCGCTCGCCCCATTCCCGTACGACGCCCTGTCCCGCGGCCTCCACGATCAGGTCGCAGCGCTCCAGCGCCTCCTCGAAGGTGACCTGCTCCGCGGGCGCCGCCTCGCCGAGCGGACGGTTGTCGACGATGCACACCAGCTCGGCGCCGTCCACCTGTCCTTCGGCGAGGGCGGTGCCGACGACGCGGCCGATCGCGCCCCAGCCGACGATGCCCACTTTGCGTACGGTGCTCATGCGGCGTCCTCCTGGGTTGCGGCGTCGACGGGGGCGAGCGGGCCGGGGTCCGGCGTACCGGCCATGTGACAGCGGATCTCCTTCGACGGCGGTCCCGCGGTGCCCCACAGGTCGGAGAGCTCCGGGACGCGCCGCCACACCCGGGCGATCCAGGCGTCCTCGACGATCTGCGCGACCTCGGAGGTGTACTCGCAGACCAGCCCGGACGGGTCGGTGAAATAGGAGAACGTGTTGTTGCCGGGGCCGTGGCGTCCGGGGCCCCACTTGGGGGTGATGCCGTGGTGGCGGAGCCGGCCGAGGCCCCGCATGAAGTGGTCGACCGACGGCATCTCGTAGGCGACGTGGTTGAGCGAGGTCCACTCGGCCTGGTTGAAGGCGATGCAGTGGTGGTCGGCGTTGCAGCGCAGGAACGCCATCTGGTGCTCGGACCAGTCGGACACGCGCAGTCCCAGCACGTCGCAGTAGAAGGCGACGGCGGCGTCGATGTCGGTGGTGTTGAGCACGGCATGCGTGACGCCGACCGGCACCGCGCCGTCCCGGCCGCGCGGGACGACCGCCTCGACCTGGGCGCTGATCTCGATCAGGCGCTGCTCGGGGTCGGTGAACCGCAGCCCGTAGCCGCCGCCCGCCTGCTCCAGCGGACCGGGCCCGAAGACGGGCTTGATGCCGCGTGCCTCGAGGCGCCGGGCGGCGGCGTCGACCTCGGCGGGCGTGGCGACGGCGAAGGCGATGCGGCCGAGACCCACCCGTTCCCGCTCGGTGAGGTGCAGGACGTGGTGCTCGTCGCCCGTGCCGCGCAGCCAGCGCGCACCGGTGTCGGACTCGACGGTCTCGAGCCCCCAGACCTCCTGGTAGAAGTCGGCGGCCTCGGTGAAGGCCGGGGTGTGCAGCTCGACGTAGCGCAGCGAGCGGAGCCGGGCGATCGGACCGGGCGGTGGTTGGTGCATCAGTCTCTCCAGACGGGCAGGGGTGCCGGGTCAGTTGGCCCAGGGGAGCGGGGAGTCGGAGGTGCCCCAGTACAGGGACTTCTGGCGCTGGTAGGCGCGGATCGCGTCGCGGCCCTTCTCCGTCCCGAGACCGCTGTCCTTCCATCCGCTGAACGGGGTGGAGGCGCTGAACTGCTTGTACGTGTTGATCCAGACGGTGCCCGCGTCGATGCGCCGGGCGAGCCGCCAGGCGGACCGCGCGTCACGGGTCCAGATGCCGCAGGCCAGTCCGTAGACGGAGTCGTTGGCCTGGCGGACCAGGTCGTCCTCGTCGTCGTAGGGCAGCGCCACCAGCACCGGGCCGAAGATCTCCTCCTGGCACGTGCGGGAGGTGTTCGGCAGTCCGTCGAGGACGGTCGGCAGGTAGTACGCGCCGTCCCGGTACTGCTCGCCCTCGGGTGCGGACCCGCCGCACAGCACCCGGGCGCCCTCGGCGCGGGCCAGGTCCACATAGGCGGCGACGGCGTCGCGGTGCCGGTGGTGCACAAGCGGGCCGACCTGGGTGGCGGGGTCGGTGCCGGGGCCGACGCGCAGCTTGCGGACCCGCTCGACGAGTTCGCCGACGAAGGAGTTGTAGAGCTCGCGGGCCACGAACAGCCGTGAACCGGCGATGCAGGACTGGCCGCTGGACGAGAAGATCCCGAACAGCACGCCCGCCAGGGCCTGTTCGACGTCCGCGTCGGCGCGCACGATCGTCGGAGACTTGCCGCCGAGCTCCAGTGACGCGGGAATCAGCTTCCCGGCGGCCGCCTCGGCGATCGACCGGCCGGTCTCGGTGCCGCCGGTGAAGCCGATGCGGGCGACCAGCGGATGGCGGACGACGGCGTCGCCGACGATCCGGCCGCTGCCCGGCAGGACCGACAGCAGCGCGGTGGGCAGGCGGAACTCCTCAAGCGCCCGGGTGATCAGCCGGCCGAGGGCCAGGGAGACGAGGGGGGTCCAGGCGGCGGGCTTGAGGAGGACCGCGTTCCCGGCGGCGAGCGCCGGAGCGATCTTCTGGGCGTCGCTGGCGATCGGCGAGTTCCAGGGGTTGATCGCTCCGACGACGCCGATCGGTTCGTACACGCTCATGGTGAGGTACGGGCCGCGGGCCGGGGTGAGCGACTCCTCGGCCGTCTCCAGGACGGCCGCCATGTACCGGAAGGTGCCGGCCGCACTCAGCGCGAGCGCCCGGGTCTCGGCGAGCGTCTTGCCGGTGTCGGCGGTCTGCAGGGCCGAGAGCTCGTCGGCCGCCTCCTCGGTCAGGTCGGCGATCCGGTGCAGCAGCCTGGCGCGCAGGTGGGGGAGCAGGTCGCGCCAGGCGGGGTCCGCGGCGGCGGCAGCAGCGGCCTCGGCCGCTTCGGCGACCTCCTCGGCACTGGCGGAGTGGAGGGTGGCCAGCACTCGCCCGGTCGCCGGGTCGACGGTGTCCAGGGGCTCGCCCGCGCCGCGCCGCCACTGGCCCGCGATCAGGATGTCGGTGGGGAAGTGCGGCACGGCGGGACCTCCGGGCGGGACGGGCGGGATGGGCGGGACGGGCGGGGTGACGGCTCAGGCCCTGCGCGGTGCTCGGGCAGGCTGTGCTGTCGAAGTGCTAGAAATCTAAGGGCTTAAGTTTCTTCTGGCAAGACCTCTGAGGCGAAATCGTTGTCGGGGAGGCCTTGAGCGTGGACTCTGTCGCGTTGAGGATGGCTGTCGAGTGAGTGAATCTAAGATTCCTAAGCTCTTAACCATTGACCGCTTAGATACAGGACCCTACTGTCTCCGCAACTCTCTGTTCGCGGAAGGACCCCTCCATGACGACTGTGGCCGGCAAACCAGCCCTTGGCTCCATAGCCGCGAGACTCGAACGACTGCCGCACTCGCGCTGGCACGTCAAGGTGCGCTTCCTGATCGGCGCCGTCACCTTCTTCGAGGCGTTCGACCAGCTGTTGGCCGCCTCCGCTCTGCCCGTCCTGATGAAGGAATGGCACCTGACCACCGGGCAGGCCACCTTCGCGGTGACCTCCGCCTCCATCGGCATGCTGCTGGGTGCCCTGGCTGCCGGCTGGCTCGGTGACCGGATCGGCCGCGTGCGCACCGTCGCCCTCGGGGTCGCGATCACGGGCCTGGCGAGCCTCGCCGTCGCCTTCTCCGACGGCATCGGGACCTTCTCCCTCTTCCGGTTCGTGCAAGGCCTCGGCATCGGCGGCGTGGTGCCCGTCGCCGCCACCTACATCAACGAGATCGCCCGCTCCGACAAGCGAGGACGGTTCGTCCTGCTCTACGAGATGATCTTCCCGGCCGGTCTGGCCGCGGCCACGCTGGTCGCCGTGTGGGTCGTCCCCAACCTCGGCTGGCGCGCCATGTTCGTCATCGGCACCCTGCCGGTGTTCATCGCCGCCGCGCTGCCCCGCCACGTCGAGGAGTCCCCGCGCTGGCTGCTGGCCCGCGGGCGGACCGAGGAGGCCGAGGCGGCCATCGCCCGGATCGAGGCGCAGGTCGCCCGCGCCAGTGCCGAGCCGCTGCCGCTGCCCGCCTCCGACGTGGTGGAGGACACCGCCCGGGGCCGGATGCGCGACATCTTCCAGGGCCGCTACCTGCGGCGCACGGCCGTCCTGTCGGGCCTGTGGTTCGTCGCCTACTACGTCAACCACGGCATCTCCACCTGGCTGCCGTCGCTGTACACCAAGCAGTTCGGCCTCGACCTGAGCACCGCGCTCGTCTACACCCTGCTCAGCAACGTCACCGGCCTGCTGGGCACGCTGATCGTCGCCCTGGTCATCGACCGGATCGGACGCAGGCCGGCGCTGATCGCCGCGCTCGGCGGCACCGTGCTCTCGCTGGGCGTGCTCGCCCTGGCCGGGGCGACGTCGGGCGGCCAGGTCGCCGTCTTCGCCTCCTGCACCACGTTCTTCCTCTACGCGGTCAACGCGGGCCTCTACCTGTACTCGCCGGAGCTGTACCCCACCTTCAACCGGGCCAAGGGCGCCGCGTTCGGCGGACTGTGGAACCGGCTCGGCGTCGTCGTCGGCCCGATCACGGTCGGGGCGATCATCGGGGCGGGCGGCAGCCTCTCCCTCGTCTTCGCCCAGCTCGCCCTCGTGGCCGCCCTCGGCGCGGCGATCGCCTGGTTCGCCGTCGAGACCAAGGGCAAAACGCTGGAGGAGCTCAACTCCTGAGAGGTCCGAGACACCGGCAAGGGGCCGGTGGCGGGGAGCAGCATCCACTGCGCCCCCGCCACCGGCCCCTTGGGCCATCTCCGGGCGGTCTTCTCGGTCCCGCGACGCCGGCCACGGCACCTCGCCGTGTTGTCGCCAGCCGCCCACGTACTCCCCCAGCCTGGCGGCTGGGAGGTGCCCCATACGTATGAGGCCGATCCTCCGCCTTGCGATGGGTCCCTCCCCTCGGCCCTGGCGGGCCGGGGGAGCCCCATGCATCTGACGCCGGGGGCTGATCCTCGAAGATCAACCGGACTGGCCCTGTGCCGTCGCACGGCCGACGAGGCGCTCATGCACCGAGCGCGGTGCCCACGGTGCCGAGGAGCGATGCCAGCCGACGCCGGTCCGCCGGGCCCAGGGGAGCCAGCAGCTCCTGCTCCCGGGCCGCCCGTGCGGTGGCCACCCGTCCGGTCAGGGCGAGGCCCTCGGGGGTGAGGCGGAGCCGGACGATCCGACGGTCGGTGTGGTCCCGCTCCCGCCGGATCAGCCCCGCCGCCTCCAGCCGGTCCGCGTGCTGGGTCAGCCCGCCGGCCCGGACCGCGGTGCCGGCCGCGACCTCACCCATGGTTCTCCGGTAGGGTTCGCCCGCGTCCCGCAGCACGGCCAGCACCTCGTACGCGGCCAGGCTGACGCCGTACGCCTGCAAGGTCGCGCCGATCAGCGCCTGGTGCCGCCGGGACACCTCGTCGAGGCGGGCGAGGAGTGCCGACGGCGAGTCGCCGGGCGCCCCGGGCGCGGGCGGAGCCGGGGCGGGTACGGCGGGGGAGGGGGCCGGGGGGACGGCGCCGGGCCCCACGGCGGCGGTGTCACCGGGCGGCCGCCCGCGTGTGGTGTCACCACCGAAGGCGCAGCCGAGCACCTCGGCGAGGGCGGGGGCCAGTTCGGCGGTCGGGACGGACGCCGCCGGTTCGTGCGCGAAAAGATAGCGCTCCATGATCACGCCGAACAGGACGCTGCGGACGAGTGCCACGCGCACATCGGCGCCGGGGGTGTCGCCCAGCAGCTGCGCCAGCGGCTCGCCGACCTGCTTCTCCAGGATCGTGCGAAGGAGCTCGGCACTCGACGGATGGTCGAGCGCCGAGCGGATGAGGGCGGGCCAGGGATCGTCCTCGGGCAGCCGGTCCCATCGGTCGAGGTACGCCCGGGCCAGCGCCCCCGGCACATCGCCCGGGTCCTGCGCCGCCGTGGCCAGCACGTCCTCGCTGACGCCGCTCCCGCTGCCGACCGCCGCGCGGAACAACCCGTCCTTGGTGCCGAAGTACGCCATGACAAGGCCCGGCGTCACGCCTGCCTCGGCGGCGACGGCCCGGACGCCGACGCCCGTGTAGCCGTGGGCGCCGAACAGCCGGCGGGCCGCGTCGAGGACCGCCCTGCGGTTGCCTTCCGGGTCGTGGGAGCCGGGGCGGCGCTTGCTCTCTTTTTCCACCGCCTCAGATTAAACGGGTGTTCAACAGAACGACCGTTCAAAAATGGTCACGTCATGTGCACCGGTCCGGTCCGCTGCCTGAGGGGGATTCCGCTGCCGCCGCGCCGTACGGCGACGATCTCGGCCATCACGGACACGGCTGTCTCCTCCGGTCCGCGGCCGCCCAGGTCGAGCCCGACCGGCGACCTCAGCCGCCCGATCTCCGCCTCCGTCGCACCGGCCTCCCGCAGCCGCGACAGCCGGTCGAGGTGTGTGCGGCGGCTGCCCATGGCCCCCACGTACCCGGCGGCGCTGCGCAGCGCGAGCCGCAGGACCGGTACGTCGAAGCGGGCGTCGTGCGTCAGCACGCACACCGAGACCGAGGCGTCGACCCGCGCTTCGTGCGCTCGGAAGTAGCGGTCGGGCCGGTCCGTGACGACCTCGGCATCGGGGAAACGCGTCGCCGTGGCGAAGGCGGGCCGGGGGTCGCACACCGTCACCCGGTGACCGAGAACGGCGCCGATCGCCGCCAGCGGGCGTGCGAACTCGGCGGCTCCGAAGACGAGCAGCCACGGGCGGGGAGCGAAGGACTGCACGAGCAGCCCCCGCGGCGGCGGGCACCCGGCCGAGCCGTCTGCGTCGGTCGCGTCCGCGCAGGTCACCAGGCCGCTCTCGCCGCGGGCCAGCAGGCCCTGCGCGGCGAGGGCCGCCGCCCGGTCCGCTCCGGGGGCGCCCAGTGAACCGTCAATGCGCCCGTCGCCGACCGCCAGGCTGCCGCCGCCGTCCAGAGGGGTGACCAGGGCGACCGGGACGCCGGTGGCGAGATCCGCCGCGACCCGGCCGAGGGGCGCCTCGGGGCCGATCTCCCGAATCAGTACCTCGATGGTCCCACCGCAGGTCAGCCCCACCGCGAAGGCGTCCTCGTCGCCGACGCCCCAGCGCTCGAGCACCGGGCCGGCACCCGCCAGTACCTCCTCCGCCACGGCGCAGACGGCGGCCTCCACGCAGCCGCCGGACACGCTGCCGGCGACGCGGCCGTCGTCGGCCACCAGCATCGAGGCGCCCGGGCCGTGGGGGGACGAGCCCCAGGTCCGGACGACGGTCGCCATGGCGAACCGGGTCCCGCAGCGCTGCCAGGCGGCTGCCTGGTCGATGACGTGTCGCATGTCGCTCACCTCGGGCCGGGAAATCTGCGGCAGCCTCTTGCCAAGCAGAAACTTTAGTGTAAATCATTTTAGGTACTAGATAGATGTCTCGGTGAAGCATCTCCGTCACAGCGAAACCGGGACACGACGACGACCAGAGAGGCCCGGTGGCAGCAGGTTGAAACCCACACCCTTCGACTACACCGCCCCGACCACCGTCCCTGAGGCCATCGCCCTCCTGGCCGACGACAGCCGCGAGGCCAAGGTGCTCGCCGGCGGCCAGTCGCTGATCCCCATGCTGAACATGCGCCTCGCCAGGCCCGAGGTCCTCGTCGACGTGACCCGTATCCCGGAGCTCGGCCGACTCGCCGTCGACGGCTCCGGGGCGCTGCACATCGGCGCCGCCGTGCGCCAGGCCCGCGCCGCGTCCGACCCCGCGGTCCAGGAGGGATGGCCCCTGCTCGCCGCCGCGATCGGGCACATCGGGCACCCGCAGATCCGCAGCCGGGGCACCGTCTGCGGCAGCCTCGCCCACCACGATCCCGCCGCCGAACTGCCCACGGCGGCGCTCGCCCTGGACGCTTCCGTCGTGATCGCGGGACCGCGCGGGACCCGGACCGTCGCCGCCGAGGACTTCTTCATCGCCACCTTCTCCACCGCCTGTGCAGCGGACGAGCTGGTCACCGAGGTCGTGCTCCCGCCCCTTGCCCCCGGCCACGGCTGGGCCTTCGAGGAACTGACCCGCAGACACGGCGACTTCGCGACCGTCGGCACGGCCGTCCTGCTGGAACGCGACACCGCGTCGCACACCGTGCGCACCGCCCGCGTGGTCTTCTGCGGCGCCGGCCCGGTGCCCGTACGCCTCCCCGCCGTCGAGGCCGCGCTCGTCGGCAGCGACGCGGGGGAACGGGCCGTGACCGCCGCCGCCCGCGCCGCGCTCGAACACCTCGCCCCCTCCGACGACATCCACGCCGGCGCCGTCTACCGGCGCGAGGGCGCCGCCCACCTCCTCGTCCGCGCCTGCACCACCGCATGGGAGCGCTGCTCATGACATCCCCCGTACCCTCCGCCCCGCCGGCCGCGCCAGCCGCCTGCCGCCCACCGGACTTCGTGCGGACCCCGCCCCTGGCCGAGCCGTCCGCCTGGCACCGGATCGATGTGACGGTGAACGGCCGCGCCGTCGCCGCCGAGGTCGAGTCCCGGCTGCTGCTCAGCGACTTCCTCCGAGACCGGCTCGGCCTCACCGGCACCCATGTCGGCTGCGAGCACGGCGTCTGCGGCGCGTGCACCGTCCTCGTCGACGGCGAGCCCGTGCGGACCTGCCTGACGCTGGCCGTGCAGTGCGAGGGCGCCGACATCCGCACCGTCGAAGGACTCGCCCCCGGCGACACCCCGCTCACCCCGGTGCAGCGCGCCTTCCACGAGTGCCACGGCATGCAGTGCGGCTTCTGCACCCCCGGGTTCCTGATGACGACGACCGCCCTGACCGAGCGGCCCGAGCGGCCCGACGGCGACCAGGTCGCCGACGCGCTCGCCGGCCACCTCTGCCGCTGCACCGGCTACCGCAACATCCGCCGTGCCGTGGGCCAGGCACTCGACGACCGCTTCGGGAAGTGACCCCCATGTCCCGCACATCCCCTGAAGCCCGGCCGGCCGCCGAACACACCAGTGACTGGATCGGCCGCAGCGTCCCCCGCGTCGAGGACGACCGCCTGCTGCGCGGCAACGGGCGCTACGTCGACGACATCGCCCTGCCCGGCGCCGTGGAAGCGGCCTTCCTGCGCAGCCCGCACGCCCACGCCCGCATCGTCTCCGTCGACGTGAGCGCGGCTCTCGCCGCCCCGGGTGTCGTCGCCGTCTGGACCGGCGACGACGTGGCGCACCTGCCGGCCATGCTCAACAAGGAGGAACTGCGCACCCCGCCGGGCCTCGCCGAACTCCTGGACCCCCTGGTGCGGATGACGCCCATGCCGCTGCTCGCCCGCGACAAGGTGCTGTACGTCGGCCAGCCCGTCGCCGTCGTCCTCGCGGAGAACCGCTACCTCGCCGAGGACGCCCTCGAACGCGTGGAGGTCGGCTACGACCCGCTGCCCGTGCTCGTCGACCCCGGCCATGCACAGGCTACGGACGCGCCCCTGCTGCACGAGGACCTTCCGGACAACACCGCCGTCGCCGTCGCCACCCGCGTCGGCGACCCGGACACGGCGTTCGCCGGGGCGCACGCCGTGGTCCGCGAGCAGTTCGAGGCGCACCGCTACGTGGCCTCGCCGATCGAGACCCGAGCCGTGTCGGCACGTGTCGACCCGTACAGCGGCCGGCTCACCGTGTGGTCCGGGACCCAGACCCCGCACCGGCTGCGCGAGGCGATCGCGCACACACTCGCACTGGACCCCTCTGCCGTCCATGTCATCGCGGCCGACGTCGGCGGCGGCTTCGGACAGAAGGGCATCCTCTACGTCGAGGAACTGCTCGTCCCCCACGCGGCACGACTGCTGGGCCGCCCGGTGCTTTGGCGCGAGGACCGCAACGAGAACCTCACCGCCTCCTCGCACGCCCGAGAGCAGACCCACCACATCGAACTCGCCGCGGACGCCGACGGCCGCCTCATCGCCGTGCGCGACCGGATCACGGTGAACTTCGGCGCGTACAACATGACCGGCCTCGTCGTGCCGTACAACTCGCTGTGCCATCTGCTCGGGCCCTACCGGATCCCGAACGTGGACATCGACGTCACCGGCGTTCTCACCAACACCGCGTTCGCCACGCCCTACCGGGGAGCAGGCCGCCCCGAAACGGTGTTCGCCATGGAACGGGCCATGGACCGGCTGGCCGCCCGTCTCGGGATCGCGCCGGAGGAACTGCGCGCGCGCAATCTCGTGCGGCCCGAGGAGATGCCGTACGCCACCGGCCTCGTGGACCGCTCCGGCAGAGCGCAGTCGTACGACTCCGGGGACTTCCCCGAACTGCTGCGCCGCGCCGTGGCGCGCGTGGACCCGACCGCGGTCCGCGCACGGCAGCGGGAAGGTGCCCGCGACGGACGCCGCGTCGGCATCGGATTCGCGATGTACATCGAGGCCACCGGACTCGGGCCGTTCGAGACCGCCCGCATCGACATCGCCCCGAACGGCAGGGTGAAGCTCGCCATCGGCGCGCCCTCCCAGGGACAGGGGCACCGCACGTCCATGGCCCAGATCGCCGCGGACGCCATTGGCGTCCCCCTCGGGTCGATCGACGTGGTCGGCGGCGACACCGACGCCACCCCGTTCGGGGTCGGCACCATCGCCAGCCGGGCCCTGGTCAACGCGGGCAACGCCACGCACCGGGCCGGACGCCTGGTGCGGGAGAAGATCATCGAGGCGGCGGCCCGCCGCCTCGGCACACCGGCCGCCGCCCTCGTGCTGGTCGACGGCGTGGTGCGGACCGAGGAGCCCGGCGGCCCGGCGATCGACCTCGCCGAACTCGCCGGACGTGCACCGCTGCCGGGCACACCCGAGCCGACCGACGGCCGGCACGGCACCGAACTCAGCGAGACCGTCCACTTCCGCCCACCGGGATTCGCCGTCGCGAGCGGAGCGCACGCGGCCGTCGTCGAGGTCGACGAGCACACCGGCGCCGTCGACATCCTCCACTACGTCGTCGTCCACGACGCGGGCGTGATCGTCAACCCGATGATCGCGGAGGGCCAGGTCACCGGGGGCATCGCCCAGGGCATCGGCGGCGCGCTCCACGAGGAGATGATCTACGGCCCCGACGGCCAGCCCCGCACCGGCACCTACATGGACTACCTGGTCCCGACGTCCTCGGAGATCCCCGACCTCGACATGGACGAGATCGTCAGCCCCAGCCCGATGAACGACCTCGGCGTCAAGGGCCTCGGCGAGGGCGGCGCCATCGCCCCGCAGGCGGTCCTCGCCAACGCCGTCGAAGACGCCCTGCGGCCGCTCGGCGTCGTCGTGCGCCGCGGCCCGCTCTCACCGAGCCGGGTGCGCGATCTCGTGCGCGCGGCAGCCAGGGGCTGAACCCGCCGTTCCCTCACCCGCGATTGCCGGCCGCGGCCACCGTGCCGACGGCCGAGGCGGCGGCGATCCCCTTGTCGTTCCCCTCCTCCCCCTCACCGGATTGGACCCCCATGCAGCTCGACCACTCGTTCACCGTCGCCGCGGACCCCGACGACGCCTGGAAGCTCTTCCACGACCTCTCCCGGGTCGCCCCCTGCATGCCCGGAGCGGTGCTGGACACGCTCGACGGCGACACGTTCACCGGACGGGTCAAGGTCAAGGTCGGCGCCGTGCAGATGAGTTACCGGGGCTCGGGCACCGTCCGCCGGGACGAGCCGGCCCGCCGCGTGCTCCTCGACCTCACCGGCAGCGAGACGCGAGGCGCCGGCACGGCGTCGGCCGCCGTCACGGCGACGCTCACCGCCGAGGGGAGCGGCACCCGCGTGCGGGTCCGCACGGACCTGGACATCACCGGGCGCCCCGCCCAGTTCGGCCGCGGCATCATGACCGAGGTCGGCGACCGGATCGTCCGGCAGTTCGCCGACCGTCTGGAGAACCTGCTGCGCGAGGCGGGCCCGGACGAGGCGGCCTCCGCCACCGCTCCGGCGGCCGCCTCGTCCGCCACCGCCACCGCCACCGCCACCGCCACCGCCACCGCCACCGCCACCGCCGAGCCCGAGGCCGTGGACCTGGGCGCCGCGGCCCTGCCCGTGCTGCTCCGCAAGGCCGCCGGACCGGCTGCCGCGGTGCTCCTCGCGGTCGTGGTCGTCCGGATGGTGACCCGCAGGGCCCGCGGCTGACCCCCGCCGCCCGGGACGGCCACCCCCGCGCTCTGCGGCCGTCCCGGCCCCTGTCGTCTCCTCAGCGGTAAGATTCTCAGCGCCGTGAGAAGCCGGAGGGGTGCCGGCGGAGTTGTACGAGGGGAAGACGATGGCTGCATCGAAGCCGGCGGACCACGACGCCGTGGCAAAGGTGATCGACGACTGGGCCCGCGAGCGGCCCGAGCTGGACACCAGCCCGCTGGAGGTCCTCGCCCGGCTGCACCGCTCGTTCCTGCGCTACAGCACCCGGCTCACCACGTCGATAGAACGCCACGGCCTGTCGGTCGCCGGCTTCGACGTGCTCACCGCCCTGCGCCGCGCGGGGGAGCCGTACCGCCTGACCGCGGGGCAGCTCGCCGACTCCGGGCTCGTCTCCTCCGCCGGCGTCACGCTGCGGATCGACCGGCTGGAGAAGGACGGCCTGATCGTCCGCGAACGCGACGCCGAGGACCGTCGGGTCGTCTACTCACGGCTCACCGACAAGGGGCTCGCAACGGTCGACACGGTCTTCGCGGAGCACCTCGACAACGAGCGCCGGATGCTCGGCGGCCTCTCACCCTCCGAACGCCGGCAGATCGCACGGCTGCTGCGCAAGCTCGAGGACTCCATCCTCGCGTCGGACGACGAGCCGCAGGAGTCCTAGAGCCCTCGCCCGGTGCCCGAGCACCGACGCCACCGCGCCGCATGCCCCGCGCCGCATGCCGCCGCGCGGGCGACTGGCAGACTGCCCGGCGGGACCGCGACGCGGCGGGCCCGACCCGCTGCCCCCGAGAGGGAGACTCATCATGGCCAGGACGCCCGACGTCGGCACCCCCGCCCCGGACTTCACCGTCCCGGGAACCCTCCGCACCTCCGCGGGCCCCGAGCGGAGCGAGTACACGCTCTCCGCGCACCGCGGCAGCCCGCTGGTCCTGGCCTTCTACCCGGGCGACAACACGGCTGTCTGCACCCGCCAGCTGTGCTCCTACACCTCGGAACTCGACCGCTTCAAGGACCTCGGCGCCACCGTCTGGGGCATCAGCCCGCAGGGCCTCGACAGCCACGAGGGCTTCGCCGAGCAGTACGACCTGCGCTTCCCCCTGCTGGCCGACACCGAGCGCGAGGTGGCCCGCGCCTACGGCATCGCCGTGCCCGGACTCGGCCTGCGGCGTTCGGTGTTCGTGCTGGACGCCGAGGGTGTGGTCCGCTGGAAGCACGTGGCGCTGGCCGGGCTCTCCTTCCAGAACGTGGACACGCTCGCCGAGCGGATCGCCGAGGCGACGGCGGTCCGCGCCGACGGAAGACTCCACGGCGACCAGTAGAGGCGGTCCCCGGTGCGGGTCGCGCACGTGAGGAACGGGACACGAACCTCGAAGCCCGCCGTACCTGGAACGGGGAACCAACCAAGTGGCCCGGGCACATGGGAAAGTGTGCCCATGTGGTCGCGACTGCCTTTTGGCGACGAGTTACAGGCCGATCTGGGGCTGCCTCGGCGCTCTCGCCGGTTGAGCAGCAGCCCGCGCTCACGTGTGTGGCGCGTCGAGCTGGCCGCCGGACCGGCGGTGGTGAAGCAGATCGTCTCGGGAAACGATGCCGATGAGCGATACGCCCGCGAGGTGGCCGCTCTGCGGCTCGCTTCCCGGGCCGAAGCGCCGGTGGTGCCTGCCCTGCTGGGCGCCGATCCCGGGGAGCGGGTCCTGGTCCTGCAGTACCTGGACCACCAACAACCGTCCCCCGACTGGATCGTCGGGTATGCCGCAGCACTGGCGCGCCTTCATGCCTCCGCCGGCCCCGAAGTCGTCGACGTGCTGCCCCGGTGGACGGGCCCCGACGATGCCGATGCCGACGCCTTTCTCCGGCTGGCCGACGCTCTCGGGACTCCCGTCGCGCCCGGCGTCCCTGCCGAGCTGGAGGCACTCGTCCACAGGATCCGCCAGGCACCCGGGCGGGCCCTCCTCCACGGGGACCCCTGCCCCGGTAACGACCTGCACACCACCGGTGGTGTCAAGTTCATCGACTTCGAACAGGCGTCATGGGGCAGCGGACTGATGGAACTCGCCTACCTGCGCATCGGCTTCCCCACATGCTGGTGTGTCACCTCCGCTTCCCTGGCGCTGCTGAACCAAGCAGAGAACGCGTACCTGGAAACGTGGCGCTCCGAGACCGGCACCGACCTCCACCTCGATCTCGTCGACGCCTGCGCCGGCTGGCTGCTCAGGGGGGAGGCGCTGGTCGAACGCGCTCGGCGCGGCAGCACCGACCACTTGGCCCGCATTCCTCACCGGGACTGGCAGTGGGGCACCGCGACCGCCCGGCAGAGGCTCGCGCACCGCCTGGCTGTCGTCAGTCGTATGACCGCCGACCACGCCGACCTGAAGGGGCTGAGCAGACTCAGTACGCACATGCGTCAACGGTTGATCGCTCGGTGGCCCACGATCCGGCCGGTTCCGTCCCAGCGCCCCCGAACATGACAACGGCCGAGCCGACCCGGCCCGAGGCCGGTCCAGACCCGGAAGCACTCCCGGGCCTGGACCGGCCCGCCCCTAGAACGTGAGGTTCCAGGCGTCGATCCGGCCCGTGTCCTGCGACGCCACGTCACGGACGCGCAGCTTCCAGGTGCCGTTCGCCGCCTCTGAGGAGGCGTTCACCGTGTACGTCTTCGCGACATTGTCGGCGCTGTCGCCGTTCGGGAAGTCTTCCAGCGTGTAGACCGTC
>NZ_JBEXRZ010000083.1:0-29649 GCF_040613325.1 Streptomyces sp. NPDC006283
GGGGCCGCATTCTGCGGCCCCGGCCCCCGGTCCGTGACGGCGTCGTTACGGCGCCATCTCGTACGCCCCGGACAGCGCTTGGACACGCTCCCAGACGCGCGCCGAGCGCGCCGCGTCGACCACGGGCCGCCGGAGCGCGCCGAGCGCCCAGTGCTGCTGCTCGGCAGTGGCGGAGTCCTTGCCGTGCAGCTCGACGGCGTGCGCCGAGAAGTCGCGCACGAGGACGGAGAAGAGCTCGTCGAGCACGTCCTCGTCCAAGCCCGTCAGGCGGGCCTGCTCCAGGATCAGCTGCCCGTGCACCACCAGCGCGAACAGCTGGCCGACGGAGAGCAGGAAGTCGAGGTCGCGGCTCTGTTCCTCGTCGGGTGCAGCGGTGGCGACGAAGTCGCACAGGGCGTCGGCCTGTTCGCGGAAGCGGGCGACATTGGGCACCTCCGCGTACGCGTCGTAGGCGGGGCGCCAGTCGTGGAATCGCACGGAGCCGAGGCCGCGTGCCGGTCCCTGCTGGAAGAGGAACGTGTCGTCGGCCGCGTCGAGGCGGGTCGGCACGGGCGCGTACTCGGCCGGATTCAGCAGGTGGTTGCGCATGAACTTGAGGATCAGGGCGAGGTTCACATGGACCGTGCCCTCGAGCTTGGGCAGGCCGCGGATCTCGACGGCGGCCTGCGCGAAGTAGTTGTCCTTCTCGAAGCCCTTCGCGGCGATGACGTCCCACATGAGGTCGATGACCTTCTCGCCCTCCGTGGTCACCTTCATCTTCGTCATCGGGTTGAACAGCAGGTAGCGGCGGTCGTCGGGGCCGGCGGAGCGGAAGTAGTCGACGGCGCGGTCGCTGAACAGCTTCATCCCGACGAGTCGGACGTAGGCGTCGGCCAGCTCGCGGCGCACGTGCGGGAAAGCGGTGACGGGGCGGCCGTACAGGATGCGGTTGTGCGCGTGGGTGACGGCCTCGTACATCGCGTGCTC
Organism: Streptomyces sp. NPDC006283; assembly: GCF_040613325.1. Taxonomy (NCBI): domain Bacteria; kingdom Bacillati; phylum Actinomycetota; class Actinomycetes; order Kitasatosporales; family Streptomycetaceae; genus Streptomyces; species Streptomyces sp. NPDC006283. The sequence continues at coordinate 967 of NZ_JBEXRZ010000083.1, forward strand.
GCAGATGCCGATCGAGGCGGTGCAGAGGTTGAACTTGCCGACGTTGACGGTGTTGAGGGCGGCGTCGAAGGCGGCGCGGCCGGTGTGCAGGACATCGTCCGGGCCGACGGGGTACTCCTCGAGGCGGAACTCGCTGACGTACTTGGAGGAGTCGACGACGTTCTTCACCAGGTGGTAGGCCGGGTGGCGGCTGTCCGCGGCGAAGAAGACGTAGCCGTCCGGGCCCTCGACGTCGGTGCGACGGCCGAAGACCGAGACGAGGCCGGCAGCGTTGCCGTTGCCGATGTAGTACTTGGAACCACTGGCCAGGAAGCCGCCGTTGCCGTCGGGCTCAAGCAGCATGTCGGTGGAGTAGATGTCGGCGCCGTGGGCCTTCTCGGAGAGGCCGAAGGCGAACACCTCGCCCTGTGAGAGGAGTTCCGCGGCGCGGGTACGGGCTGCGGCGTTGTCGCTCTGCCAGACCGGGCCGAGACCGAGGACGGTCACCTGCCATGCGTACCAGTAGTCGAGGCCGTAGAACCCGAAGATCTCGTTGAGCGCGGCGATCCGGGCGGTGTCCCAGCGCCGGTCGCCGTCCTGCGGTCCGGCGGCCGAGGACGGGGTGAGGAAGGTGGCGAACAGGCCTTCCTTGGCGGCGAACGCGAGGAAGTCCGCCAGCCAGGAACGGGTGCGGTAGTCCTCGATCAGCCGGCGCTTGCCGCGGTCCTCGAACCAGTCGACGGTGGCGCGCAGGAGCCTGCGGGTCTCCGGGTCGAAGTGCGCCGGGTCGTACGTGCGCGGATTGAACAGCAGCGAGTCGGCCATGGACTTTCGCCTTCCGAGGAGTTGAGGGTGGAATGTGCGCATCGCGCAGCGCGGCTTACGGGCCGCGGGTGGAGCGCGGCGGCTCAGGCGGGCGGGGGCGGGCTGAGCCGGCGGATGGTGGCGAGTACGTCGTCGAGCCAGGCGATCGTCATCCGCTCGTACGCGATGCCGCCGCGGAGCACGACATGTTGCAGTTCCTGCCCGGCGTCGGGCTGTGCGTGGACGTCGGGCCCGGTGAAATCGCGCACCTGCCCGGCGAGGTAGTGCGCGAGCCGGTCGCTGTGCACCTGGCGATGCCGCTCGACCTCGCGGAGCAGCGCGGCCGGCTCGTCGAAGGCCGCGCCGCGGATCTTCACGGCGAGGTCGTGCCGGAGGCTCTCGGGTTCGATCGGCTCGTGCAGCCACTGGGCAAGGGCGGCGCGGCCGGGGCCGGCGACGGAGTACTCCTTCTTGTCCGGCCGGCCCTGCTGCGGGACCTCTCGGAGATCGAGCAGGCCGTCGCTCTCCATGCGCTTGAGCACGCGGTAGATCTGCTGGTGGGTGGCGGTCCAGAAGTAGCCGATGGACCGGTCGAACCTCCGGGCCAGCTCGTATCCGGAGCCCGGCTGCTCCAGCAGGGAGACGAGGATCGCGTGTTCGAGCGCCATAGCCTCATCGTTCTATGCAACTCGTTGCATAGACAAGGGGCGGCGGCCCGGTGAGACGCGGCTCACCCGGACGCGGGCACGACGAAGGCCCCCGCGCGGTGACGACGTGCAGCAAGTCGTCGAAGCACGGAGGCCTTCGGGCACTCGGGCGGTCTGCCGAATCAGATCACCGGAGCGGGGTAGGTCGGGTACTCGACCCCGGAGACGTGCTGGACGACCCGGATGACCTGGCAGGAGTAACCGAACTCGTTGTCGTACCACAGGTAGAGGATCGCGTTGTCGCCGTCGACCTTGGTGGCGCCGGCGTCGACGATCGAGGCGTGGCGCGAGCCGACGAAGTCCATGGAGACCGCGTCAGGGGCGGTGGTGAAGTCGATCTGGCGCTTCAGCGGCGAGTGCAGCGAGACGTCGCGGAGGTACTCGAGGACCTCGTCACGGGTGGTCTCGCGGCCCAGGCGCAGGCTGAGGATGGCGATCGATACGTCCGGGACGGGGACACGGATCGAGCTGCCGGTGATCGGCGCCTTGAGATCCGGCAGCGCCTTGGCGACGGCGGACGCGGCACCGGTCTCGGTGATGACCATGTTGAGCGGCGCCGAGCGGCCACGGCGGTCGGCCTTGTGGTAGTTGTCCAGAAGGTTCTGGTCGTTGGTGAACGAGTGCACGGTCTCCACGTGGCCGCGCAGGACACCGTACTCGTCGTCCATGGCCTTCAGCGGCGGGACGATCGCGTTGGTGGTGCAGGACGCGCAGGACAGGATCTGCTCGTCCGGCTTGATCATGTCGTGGTTGACGCCGTGGACGATGTTCGGGACGTCGCCCTTGCCCGGGGCCGTCAGGACGACCTTGTCGATGCCGGGGCGCAGGTGCTTGGAGAGGCCCTCGCGGTCGCGCCACTTGCCCGTGTTGTCGATGAGGATGGCGTCCTTGATGCCGTACGCCGTGTAGTCGACCTCCGACGGGTCGTTCGCGTAGATCACCTTGATGGTGTTGCCGTTGGCGACGATCGTATTGGTCGCCTCGTCGACGGTGATCGTGCCCTGGAACTGGCCGTGGATCGAGTCGCGGCGCAGCAGCGAGGCGCGCTTGACGATGTCCTGGTCCCCGCCCTGGCGGACGACGATGGCGCGCAGCCGCAGGCCGTTGCCGGAGCCGGCCTTCTCGATGAGCAGGCGGGCGACGAGCCGGCCGATGCGGCCGAAACCGTAGAGGACGACGTCGCGCGGCTCGCGGCGCTCGATCTTGTCGTCACCCGTGGCTCCGGCGACGGCCTGGGCCGTGAAGGCCTCCACCGACAGACCGCGGTCGTCGGCCTTGTACGTCGCGGCAAGCATGCCGATGTCGATCTGGGACGGTCCGAGATCGAGTGTGGTGAGGGCCTGCAGGAACGGCATCGTCTCGGTGACCGAGAGTTCCTCACCGGCGATCTGCCGGGCGAATCGGTGGGTCTTGAGGATGCTCACCACCGACTTGTTCACCAACGAGCGGCTGTGCAGCAGGACCGTGACGTCCCGCTCGCGGTGCAGCTTCCCGATGATGGGGATCATCGACTCCGCGATCTCCTCGCGGTTCTTCCAATTGGTGAACGAGTCGTCATTGACAGTCACAGGATTATCTTTCGAGCTAGGCGGCGCTCATATGCTAACCCGCCACCAGTTCGATCTTTCAAGGGGGACCCCTGAGCGGGACGCGGCGGGCAGGTGAGCCCCTGGTGCCGCGCAGCGCCCGGGGTCCCGCCGCGGGCTCACTGCGGGGGGCTCTCCAGGACGAGGCGGATCTCCGTCACCTCGTAGCCCGCGCGGTCGAAGGCGGCGGCCATCGGGACGTTGACGGTGTCCGTGGTGGCGGTGATGCGGTCGGCACCCTCGCTCACGTGGAACCGGGTGATCTCGGCGAGGATCTCGTCGATCAGGCCCTGGCCGCGCTGCTCGGGGACCACACCGAGGTAGCCGACGTTGCGGTGGTAGGGGGTCGCGGAGGGGATGGCCATGCCGGCCAATGTGCCGTCCGGAAGGTGGGCGAGGCGCCACCAGGAGCGCTCGCCGGGGCAGTCGAGGTAGAACTCGATGTCCTCGCGGGCCAGCTGCTCGGCGTCCATCGAGCGGAGTTCGTTCCGCGTGTGCAGATCGAGACTCCCCGAGGACAGCCGCACGAACGCGTCGAGGAACTCCTCGTCCGTGCCCTCCCGGAACACCAGCTTCCCCGCGGGCTCGGGAACCTTCGCGGCGGGTGTCCACTCGTAGCGCAGGCGCTCGATCTCGCTGCTCAAACCGGACTTGTACGCCGCTTCCCGGCGCCAGGCCACTGCCTCGGCCAGGGCCCGGTCGCTCCGCCAGTCGCGGGGCAACGAAATGTTGTAACCGGGAAGGGCCCCGAAAGCGGCATGGCCGGCGGCCAGCAGCCCGGCGGCGACGGAGCCGGGGTCGGCCACGGTGGAGCGGACCTGGAGGCAGTCGAGCGCGATGGGCCGCTCACTGTCGGCACGGCCCCACCACAGGGCGCGGGCCAGGATCTCGCCGTCCTCGTCCTCGGCGAACCAGATCCATTCGGGGCGGAACTGATGGCCCGCGAGCTCCTCCCGGATCCGCTCGGCGGTGAGGGCAGGGACGGCGTCGTCGGCGGGGTAGGCGGCAGCGCGGTCGATGTCTGCGGGGTCTGCTGTGGCAGCGCGGAATTGCATGCGGTGATGATCACATCGCGCGGCCGGCCTGAACAGCGCTTTTCCTGCCCGCAGCTCGCGCCGGGATCCGGGGCCGGCACCCGGCACCCGGCACCCGGCAGCGGGACAGGGGCCGCAATGCCTGCAGGAAGTGCGGCGTGGCGAGGTCCGGGGCCGGAAGACCTGAGCCACGCGGCCGGCTAGGCCGGCTGAGGGACGAAGGGCTGCCACTCGTGCAACCCCCGCGCTACGCGGCCGTAGCTGCTCTCCGGAACTTCGATCCAGACGCCGGGCAGGTCGCCGAGCGGCTCCGAGACGATCAGCGTCGCATCCTCCGACACCTCGCGCAGGAAGGCCTGATCCGGGTGCAGCCGGCGCAGTGTCTCCACTCGGTTGCTGTGGAACAGGGAGCGTGACGCGCGGGCGCTGGAGTAGCGGAAGGCCCACAGGTGCTCGCCGTCGGTCGTGGCGATCGTCATTTGCAGCGGCGACTGGACGCCGTGCAGTTGGGCCAGGCTTTCGACATGACCGGCCATGCGCGCCACGGCGCCGGGAGGGTCCTGGTCGAGGCCCATGGTGAGCGCGAGGAAGAACATGACCTCGGAGTCGGTGGAGCCCTCGATGTACGGAAAGAGGACCGGATCGACGAGCAGGCACAGGTCACGCCGCAGGCGATGGAACTCGGCGATCGCCCCGTTGTGCATCCACAGCCAACGGCCGTGCCGGAAAGGGTGGCTGTTGGTCTGTTGCACAGCGGTCCCGGTCGACGCCCGGATGTGGGCGAAGAACAGCGGCGACGTGATGTGCTGCGACAGGTCTCGGAGGTTGCGGTTGTTCCAGGCCGGACCGGTGTCACGGAAGACCGCCGGGGCGTCCGTGCCCTCGGTGTACCAGCCGATGCCGAAGCCGTCGCCGTTTGTCGTCTCGACGCCCATCCGCGAGTGCAGGCTCTGATCGATCAGTGAGTGCTGGGGCTGATACAGCAGTCGGTCCATCAGCACGGGCGAACCCGAATACGCCAGCCAGCGACACATCAGTGGCTCCCTTACCTCACAACCGGCCCAACCGGAAAGCAGGTGCCGTACACCCACGCGGGGGAACAGCGCCGGGCCACGACGCGGCCGGAAAGCCTTGCCGTGCGTGCGCTACGCCTCGTTCCGCGGTCTGCCGCCTCGCACGGCCGCCCGTGCCGACGGCAGCGAGGATGCCACGATCTGCACGTCATTCGGCATGTGCCACGCGAAGCGGCGCGGGTTCGCCCTCCGAATTCACCTGCGCCGCAGGCCGTCAGGCGTTGCGGCAAGCGGTCTGCGCGCGGGGTCAGTCCGAGGCGGGCCTGTCCCCCGGAGGCGATCGCCGGATCAGCCGTCCAGTGAGAATGCGTTCTTGGCGCGTGCGAGGGACGCCTCGGAGGCAGGTCCGCCGGGATTCTCGGTGGCCAGGGCCTGGTTGAGGTCGACGAAGGGCCGCATCCGCTGCTCGTAGCGGGAGTACGCGGCGCGGTGATCGCCATCCGCCTGGCCGAGGCAGGCAGCCAGCACATGAGCGCCCACGAGGGCCAGGCTGGTGCCCTGACCCGAGAGCGGAGAAGGACAGTGGCCGGCGTCTCCGAGCAGGGCAACCCTGCCCCGCGACCAGTGGTCCATCCGGATCTGGGCCATGGCGTCGCAGTAGAAGTCGGGCGCGTCCCGGGCCGCGTCGGCCAGGCGGGCCCCTTCCCATCTCAGCGATGTGAGCTTGTCGGCGACGAGTTGCCGAAGGGCGTCGCTGTCCCGGAACTCGGGGGGAAGGGGGGACGACTGGAAGCCGAAGGCGATCCTGAGCTCGGTGTTGTCGCGTACGGGCATGATGCCGAAGCCCGCGTCGCCGTCCCGCAGCCACGTCTGCCAGTGGTCCAGGGCAAGGAAGTTGTCCGCGCTGAACACCGAGAGGTAGCTGCCCAGGTGATGGGCGAAGCGGTCCTCGGGGCCGAAGGCCAGACGCCGCACGGTCGAGTGCAGGCCGTCGGCCCCGATCACGAGGTCGAAGCGGCGGGACGCTCCGTGCATGAAGTCGACGCGTACGCCGGTCTCGCCCTCGTCGAGCGCGGTGACGCTGTTGTCGAAGAGGTACTCGACATCCGCGCGCGTGTGCTTGTACACCATCCGTACCAGGTCCTCGCGCAGCAGCTCTATGTCGTCGCTGTCGAGCCGGCCGCTACTGAAGGCGTACTCGGTGGAGCGCTCGATCTCATGGCCGTCGGCGTCGAGGATCGACATGCCGCGCATCCGGGTGCGTACGCGTCGCGCCTGCTCCAGCAGACCCATCCGCTCGACGACGTCGAGCGCGACACCGCGGATGTCCACGGCCTGGCCGCCGGGGCGCGGGCCCCGGGAGCGTTCGACGACGGTGGTCCGAAAGCCGTGGTGGTGGAGCCAGTAGGCGAGCACGGGGCCGGCGATTCCGCCGCCGGAGATGAGAACGGTCTGCATGACAACCTCCTTGAGTGCGCTGTACGCCCCCGAACGTACGGCGTACGCACAGCCCTCTCAACTGGCCGTATGAGCGGCCTGTACTAGGGCAGTTGGCGGGCGGCCGACATCCTCGCTGCTAGCCTCTGCACTAGTACAGGCGAGGAAGGCGGCAGGATGTGACGAAGCCCACAAAGTCATCAGGCGAGCCGCCCTATCTGCGCATCGTGGCCGAGATCCGCCGACGCATCGCCGACGGCGAACTCACCCCCGGAGACCGGGTCCCCTCGATCCGTCAGATCGCCGAGCAATGGGGCGTCGCGCTCGCCACCGCCACCAAGGCCCTGACGACCCTGCGCCTCGAAGGACTCGTCGAGACCCGGCCGCGTGCCGGTACGGTCGTCGCCGGAACCGCTCGCGTCACGCCGCCCCGCAGGCACTCACCAGCTGCCCAGGCCCCCGAGCAGGAACTGACCCTCGACCGAGTCGTCCGCGCAGCCGTCGACATCGCCGACGCCGAAGGGCTGTCCGCGCTCTCCATGCGCGGCGTCGCGGCCCGGCTCGGCGTCGCCGCCATGTCGCCCTACCGGTACGTCCCCAGCAAGGACGACCTCATCCTGCTCATGGCCGACGCCGCGTTCGGCGAAGAAACCTATCCGGACCGGGCACCCCAAGGATGGCGCTCGCGCGTCGAGTTGGGCACGCGGACCCTGTGGGCCCTGTACCGCAGGCACCCGTGGCTGGCCCAGCTCGGTTCGCTCACCCGCCCCTTGCTGGTGCCCAATCTGATGGTCCACGGTGAATGGATGCTGGCCGCCCTCGACGGCCACGGCCTCGATGCCACCACACTGTTCGACATCCACGTCCTGATCTACAGCCATGTCCAGGGCCTGGCGGTGCACCTGGAGTGGGAGGCGCACGCCGAAGCCTCCACGGGCCAGTCGGAAGACCAGTGGATGGACAGCCGGGCCGCCGACCTGCAGAAACTGGTGGAGTCCGGTCGCTTCCCGACCTTCGCCAAGGTGGTGGGAGCCTTCGACGACGGCTACGACCTGCGCCTCGACGCCCTCTTCGAGTTCGGACTCACCGCACTCCTCGACGGCCTGGCCCCCATCATCGAAGGCCAGGAAGTGGTCGCGTAGACGGCGCCGGGCTACGGCTTTCGCAGGAGAAATCGCGGCATGCTGCTTCGTCGGCGGCCTGCTGCTCGTACCGTCCCCGTACTTCGCCGGCTCCTCTCCGGCGTACTCGTCATCCTGGCGGCTCGGGCAGAAGACCGGTCGCGCACAGTCCACCGACGCGAGAACGAGCTGTTGTGATGCGCGCCCGCCGTGGGCGCTGAAAGCAATTGGCCCCGGCCGGGGTCGATCGCAGAAGATGGCGGCGCAGCCGCAGCCACCACGGGGAAGAAGGCGACGTGACGACGCACAGGGCCGTCGATGTGAGTGTCGACGCGATGATCGAGGACCTCAGGACACTGGTCGAAATCGAGTCTCCGTCGCGCGATCTCCACGCCTTGACGGCATCGGCGAAAGCTGTCGCCGCTGTCATCGAGAGCCGCCTCGGCGGCCAGGCCGTCCTCGTCGAGAGCGAAGCCGGGCCGCATGTCCACTGGGCTGCCGGCGGAGCTCCCAAGGTCCTGATCCTTGGTCACCATGACACGGTGTTCCCGCTCGGCACGCTCGAACGCCGCCCGTTCATGGTCGAGGACGGGCATGCGGTCGGTCCCGGGGTCTTCGACATGCTCGGCGGTCTGGTCCAGGCCGTTCACGGCCTGGCGACGCTCGGCGACCGCTCAGGCGTCGAAATCCTGGTGACCGCCGACGAAGAGGTCGGCTCCCGCTCATCTCGCGCTCTCATCGAGGAGCGAGCCCTTGCCTGCGGCGCCGTACTTGTGATGGAAGGCGCCGCCGACGGCGGAGCCCTGAAGACGGGCCGCAAGGGCTGCGGCACGTTCCAGGTCTCTGTCACGGGCCGTGCGTCGCACGCGGGCCTTGAGCCGGCAGCCGGGGTCAACGCCCTGATCGAGGCAGCGCACCAGGTACTGGACATCGCCGCGCTGGGCCGACCCGCCATCGGTACGACGGTCACCCCGACCGTCGCCTCCGCGGGGACCCTGGACAACGTCGTTCCCGCAGAGGCGACCCTCGTGGTCGACGTCCGAGTCGAGTCGGCCGACGAGAAGGAACGCATCGAAGCGGCGTTCGCGGCACTGGCTCCGCATCTCGACGGGACGGAGATCGCCGTCCAAGGCGCTGTCGGCCGACCCCCGATGCCCGAGTCGGCGTCGGCAGAGCTCTTTGCCGTGGCACGGCAGCTGCTTCCCGGCCTCGAGGGCAAAGCAGTCGGCGGCGGAAGCGACGGCAACTTCACGGCCGCGCTGGGGGTGCCGACACTCGACGGCCTTGGCGCAGTCGGGGGCGGCGCCCACGCCGACCACGAGTATCTGGTGGTCGCGGACATGGCCGAGCGGGCGAACCTGGTGGCCGGCCTGGTGAACACGCTTCGGAACACGTAGGGCTGCCGCTCGGCGCGTCCGCGACCGGCAGCCGCGAACAGATCACGGAAATTCGTCGACGCGGACGTGCGGCATGACGCTGCTGGCGACGTGGTAGCGACCGTTGGGTAGATCGGCCGCTGGGGTGACGCGCACCGTCAGCGGACCGGCCCATTCATAGTGGTTCTCCTCCCCGTGGCGGACCAGCGCATCGGTCAGCGCCTGTCCTGCCCGGTCGGCGTTTCCTGCCCGGCCGCCGCGGCGCGTGAGCTCCTTGTAGACGTCGGCGTCGAGTTCCACTTCGTAGGCGTTGGGCACCACGACACGGCTGTGGCTGCACACAACGGCGTGGTCGTCGCACTCGCGACGCAGCGCGTCGAGCAACTCGACCGGTTCGCTGCGCAAGAGTTTGGCGAGCAGCGCATCCTGCCAGCGCTCCACGGCTCGTTCCCATCGGATCAGCCTTCCCATGACCATGCGTGTGCCCGAGCCGGCCCGCGCCACGCGTCCCGCGCCCCCACTTCGACCCGCAGGAACGAAGGAGGCCCGGATCACCAGGCCGGGACTGCGATCGCCGAGGGGCAGGAGAAGGAGAGCTACATGGCGGCGTCACGGGTACACGGGAACGCGATTGAGCGTCCGGTCGAGAGTGTGATCGACGGCTCCGGGGCGGGTATGGCACATCAGCCCGCCCGAATTCGTCCGACGACCCTCCCGCCGGTACCGCAGGCGGTGATCGCCTGCCCCGTTCACCCACGACAAGAAGCAAGGTCCTCTCATGTCCTCCACCCGAGCGAATATGCACCCCGTCACCAACGACTACGGCTCCACTTCGGCCGCGTACGACGTGGGGCTGCTTCTGCTGCGCGTCGTCCTCGGACTGGCCATGGCCGCCCACGGCGCCCAGAAGCTGTTCGGCTGGTTCGGCGGCCCCGGCCTCACCACCACGGGTGAGTTCTTCAGCGCGAGCGGATACCCGGCCGGCCACGTCATGGCCGTGGTGGCCGCCCTCAGCGAGACGCTGGGCGGCCTGGGCCTCGCTGTAGGACTGGTCACCCCGCTGGCCGCAGCCGCGGTGGTCGGCGTCATGATCAACGCGATCGCCTTCAAGTGGGGCGGCGGCTTCTTCGGACCCGAGGGCATCGAGTGCGAACTGCTGATCGTCGCGGCCGCGGCGAGTCTCGCCCTGACCGGCCCCGGCCGCTTGGCCGTCGACCACTTCCTGCCGGTCCTGCGCCGGCACCGTCTGGTTTACGGCCTCGCCGCCCTGGCGCTCGCCGTGGTGGTGGCCGTCATCGTCCTGCTGCTGCGCGAGTAGCGCCCGACCGTGCGAACCGCCGATGCGAGCCGGTCAACCGGCGACTCGGACAGGACTCAGGACATCAGACTCAGGACATCAGATGTCCACGCTCGCCATCCCTGCCTCGTCGTAGCGGTCCCCCGCCGGCTCGGGGAGTTCGGCGGCCAGCCGCGCGAGCTCGTCCTCGCTCAGTTCCACGTCGACCGCGGCGGTGTTCTGCTCGAGGTAAGTGCGGCGCTTGGTGCCCGGGATCGGAACCAGGTCGTCGCCCTGCGCCAGCACCCAGGCGATCGCGAGCTGCGCCGCAGTGACGCCCTTCTCCGCTGCGATCTCCTTCACCTTCTCGGCGAGCCGGAGGTTCGCCTCGAGGTTCTCGCCGGTGAAGCGGGGGCCGGTGCGCCTGAAGTCCTTCTCGTCGAGTTCGTCCGCCGAGGAGAACCTGCCCGCCAGAAAGCCGCGCCCCAGCGGCGAGTAGGGGACGAATCCGATCCCCAGCTCACGGCACATGGGAAGCACCTTGGCCTCCGGGTCGCGCGTCCACAGCGAGTACTCGGTCTGGACGGCCGTGATCGGGTGGACCGCGTTCGCGCGGCGGATCGTCTCCGCCCCGGCCTCACTCAGGCCGATGTGCCGTACCTTGCCCTCCGCGACCAGCTCTGCCATGGCGCCGACGGTCTCCTCGATCGGCACGCGGGGGTCGACGCGGTGCTGGTAGTACAGGTCGATGCAGTCGGTTCCGAGCCGCTCGAGCGAGCCGTGGATCGAACTGCGCACGTGCTCCGCCGAGCCGTCCTGCCGCCCGACCGTGTTCATGTCGCCCGGGACGGCGTTGTCCATCCGGTAGTTGAACTTGGTTGCGATCACGTACTCGTCCCGGTGTCCCCTGATCGCGCGTCCGACCAAGCTCTCGTTCGTCAGCGGACCGTACATCTGTGCGGTGTCGAGGAAGGTGACGCCGAGCTCGAGTGCGCGCTGGATGGTCTTGATGCCCTCGTCCTCGTCGGTGGGACCGTAGAAGGCGGACATCCCCATGCATCCGAGACCGACGGCGGAAACCTCCAGGTCGCGAAGCGTGCGCTGCTTCATGATCGTTCCAGCCTTTCCCTGCAGTCTTGTTGTTCCGTTCGACGGGCCAAAGGCCCCAGGAGCGCTGCCCGCCACCTCGCCGTGGCCCACAGACTCCATGGAGCCCCGGATCCCTCGCATCGGCACCCCGAAGGCCCTGACCTGGGACAGTGCTCGTCTTCGGGCTCACCGTCCCGCGTCGCCCGACCCCGGAGTGATCGTCGCGGGAAGCTCCAGGCGAAGTTCGTAGCCGCCGTCGGCCGTCGGGCCGGAGGTCACCGTTCCGCCCAGCAGTGCGGCGCGCTGATGCAGGCCGACCAGTCCGTGGTGGGCGCCCGGCAGCGCCAGGCCCGGCTGGGTGGACGGGGTGTTGGTCACCGTGGCGAGGATGACGCCGTCCTCACGGCACACACGCACGGTGGCGGTGGCGCCGGGGGCATGCTTGCGTACGTTGGTCAACGCCTCCTGGACCGTGCGGTACACGGTGCGCTGCACGGCAGGTGGCAGGCCGTCGGGCGCATCCGTCTGCAACCGGGTGTCGATGCCGCTGGCGTCGACCAGCCGCTGGAGGTCGGCGAGGGACGGTTGCGGTGTCAGTTCCGCCGGGCGGCCCCCGGAAGCTCGGAGAACGCTGACCATGTGCCGCAGTTCGTCGAGTGTCTGCACGCTGAGCCGCCGGATCGTGGCGGCTGCTTCCTTCACCACGGTGTCCGGGGTGCTGACCTGTAGCGCTCCGGCCCGCACCGCGATGAGACTCACCTGGTGGGAGACCACGTCGTGCATCTCCCGGGCGAGCTGTGCGCGTTCCTTGGCGAGTACCTTCTCGGCTGTCAGTGTGCGCTCGTTCTCTCGCGCGGCGGAGATCTCGGCGAGCCTGAGCGACAGGGCCCGCCGGGTCTGCACGAGCTGTCCGAGGAAGACCGCGGCTGCGGCCGCCGCCCCGGTGTAGCCCACCGTGATCAAGGTCGAGGGGTAGGACAGTTCGAGACTCGCCGACGGCGGATCGAGGCCGGTCGGCCACAACGTCATGTCACAAATCGTGAACGCCACCACACACAGGGCCAGAACCGCCCGGCGCCGAGTGAACGTGGCAAGCGAGTACAGCGCGGCCAGCGAGGCGAAGACGGCGGAGGAAACCAGAACGGCCGGCAGGGTGAGCACGAACGTCAGCAGCGGCATACGTCGGCGCAGGAGAAGTACGAGGGCGGCGCCCAGGGCGAGCCCCAGACGGATCGGCTCGCTGGTGTCGAGGTGGACCCAGACGTCTATCAGCGAGACTCCCACAAGGGCGGCGTCCAGCAGCAGGGCGGGCAGGCTGCGCCACATCATTCCTCCTCCCGGCCTCGGGGCGGCTCGAGAAGACCGGCCCGGTCAGCGAACAGGGCGGCCTGTACGCGGCCCGCCACTTCCAGCTTCGCGAGGATGGAGCTCACGTGGTCCTTGACGGTGCCGGTGCTCAGATGCATCCGGGTGCCGATGTCCGCGTTGGACAGGCCCTCGCCGACGAGGGCGAGTACGGCCCGCTCGCGTTCGGTCAGCCGCTCCAGGCGTTCCATGTCGGGGGCGCGGGTACCGGCGTCCAGATAGCCCTCCACAACCGTCCTGGTGACCTGGGACGACAGCACGGTGCCGCCTTCGGCCAGAGTCCGTACGAGGAGTGGCAGCCCTTCGGGGTCCGTGTCCTTGAGCAGGAAGCCGGCGGCGCCGGAACGGAGCGCCGTCTCCACGTATTCGTCCATGTCGAACGTCGTGAGCATGGCCACGACCGGCGGTGGCGACAGCCGGCGGAGGGCGGCAAGCACGGTGAGACCGTCCACGTCCGGCATCCGGATGTCCAGAAGCACGACGTCCGGGCGGAACTCCTCGGCCGCCCGGACCGCCTGGCCGCCGGGTACCGCCGCGACGACCTCGATGTCGTCGGCCGCCTCGAGGATGCGCTGAAAGCCCGTTCGAATCAGGGCTTCGTCGTCGACCACCATCACCCGGATCACGCGTGCTCCACTCGCCGTGGGACCACTGTCCGATTCGTACCACGTCCAGGGACGCCGTGCGGGTGAGCGGCTCCGGATCCGGCCGGGCTTCAGCCTCCCCGCCGGTCGGGGGGTGGGGTTGCAGCCACCTGCCGGATGGTGAAGACGGGACTCTTTCCCCGACGCTGACTGTATGAGGCGACACGTGCCGGCAGTCGTCCCGCACCGGGCGACACCGACGGCCGCGTACAGCGGCTCCCAGGCCCGTCGGCCGTCAACGGGACGGTGGACCGGTCAGGACCGTCCGCGCTGTTCGCGTCCCTTGCCGCATCCAGCCTAGTCCTTCACGGCCGGCGCGAGCCGGAGCTGGGAGGAGACCGAGATGACCATCCAACTGACCCTTCTGTGTGCCACCAACGCGCAGGTCACCAAGGAGGCGACAGCAGGCGTCACTCTCACGCTGGAGCCCGAGAGGGACGCGACGGTCGCCGGAGATTCGCTGCCTCCCTACTCGCTCGCGGTACGCGGGCCGTCTGCCCGCTGCGCGCGGACAGCCGACGCGCTCGGCCTGGACACCACACCCGAGCCCTTGCTGCGCGACGTCGACTACGGCAAGTGGCGCGGGCGGACGTTCGACGAGATTGCCGCCGACGATCCCTACGGGCTCTCGGCCTGGCTCACCGATCCGGAGGCCGTCCCGCACGACGGCGAGTCCGTCGGTCATCTCTGCCGCCGCGCCGCCCGCTGGCTGCGCAGTCTGCCGCCGGACACCGGGCCGGCAGTGGCCGTCGCACCGTCGGCCGTCATCCGGGCCCTGCTCGTCCATGCCCTGTCCGCGCCGCCGAGGGCCTTCTGGCATGTCGGCGAACTGCCGCAGCCGTCCCTCGTCCGTCTCGCCTCGCAGAGTGTTTGAACGCGGCCCACGAACCCGGGGCCGCCGCGGGTGCGGAACGGCCCCGGCGTCCGGCCCGGGCGCTCCCGGCTACCCGAACTGGCCCGGCTGGTAGTCGCCGGCGGGCTGCTGGACGATGACGTTCAGCCGGTTGAAGGCGTTGATGAGGGCGATGGCGCACACCAGGCCGGCAAGCTGCTCCTCGTCGTAGTGCTTGGCGGCATTCGCCCAGGCCTCGTCCGTGACTCCCCCGGCCGCATCCGCGATGCGGGTCCCCTGCTCCGTCAGCTCCAGAGCCGCCCGCTCGGCCTCGGTGAACACCGTGGCCTCCCGCCACGCCGCGACCAGGTGCAGCCGCACGGACGACTCACCGGCGGCGATCGCGTCCTTGCTGTGCATGTCGGTGCAGAAACCGCAGCCGTTGATCTGACTCGCGCGGAGCTTCACCAGCTCCTGCGTCGCTGACGGCACGCCCGCGTCGTCGAGCACCTTGCCCGCGGCGACGATGTGCTTGAGGAACTTGGCCGCGGTCGCGTTGCCGAAGACGTTCAAACGGGCATCCATGGCGAACTCCTCTGCCGTGGGTCGGTGGTTACACACGTATGACACGACGGATCGGCGCGATGTGACGCGGAATGTGACGTGCGCCACTCCACCCGTGCCACGGGTGACCCCGCGACTCCGGTGCGTGTGCCGCCCCCTCCGGGTCGGCGCAACGTCCCGTGCAAGCGACGCTGGGAGGTGCCTCGCGAGCAGCACGGGTGACCCGGCCGTCGATGTCGGCGGGTACGACGCGCGCTCGCCGACTCGGAGGTGTTGTGGCGCGCCGGCCGAGTTGACCGACCCGTGGGCGAGGGTGCCGGTGGCCTCTCCGGCACCGGTGGCGGACGCGGTCCGCCAAATCCGCCTGATCTGGGTGGTCAGCCAGGAGGAGGACCTGGACCCGGACCTGCTCATCGACACGGTGCTGGAGCAGGTCCGCGCCACCGGGCAGCGCACGGACCTCGTCGCACTCCTTCTGCCGCAGACGGGCACCCGCAACGGCTGTTCGCCGGTGGTCCGGCGGTGGAGGGCCTGCGCAGGCCGCCGTGCTGTCGGTGCGGACGGCCGGAGAGGGCATCCGGCGCGCTGGTAAAATGGGCGCACGCTTCGACGTTGCCGGGGCCCGCACCGAGGGTGCGGGCCTCCGCACTTTCCGGGCGCCGAGACCGACGAAGGGCCCCATGAACGCGAAGCGGACAGCCGCCGGACAATCCGGCGCCGACCGGACCGAGCCGGCAACGGCACCCCAGGGCGAACTGCCGGCGCAGACGCCGCCCCCCGGTTCGGCGCCCGCCGAGTCCTTCGCCGAGCTGGGCCTGCCGCGGGAAGTGGTCCAGGTGATGACCGCCAACGGTGTGACGGAACCGTTCCCGATCCAGGCGGCCACCCTGCCCGACGCGCTGGCCGGCCGGAACATCCTCGGCCGCGCGCGGACAGGCTCGGGCAAGACCCTCGCCTTCGGACTGGCCCTGCTCGTCCGCACGGCAGGCCGGCGCGCCGGGGCGAAGCGGCCGCTCGGGCTGGTCCTGGTACCGACCCGCGAACTCGCGCAGCAGGTGAGCGACGTGCTGGCACCGTACGCGACGGCGCTGGGGCTGCGGCTGGCGACGGTGGTCGGCGGACTGTCGATCGGACGGCAGGCGAGCCTGATGCGGGCCGGCGCCGACGTGGTCATCGCGACTCCGGGGCGGCTGACCGACCTGGTCGCGCGCCGCGACTGCCATCTGGACCAGGTGCGGATCACGGTCCTGGACGAGGCGGACCAGATGTGCGACATGGGGTTCCTGCCTCAGGTGTCGGAACTCATGGATCAGGTGAGCCCCGAGGGACAGCGGATGCTGTTCTCCGCCACGCTCGACCGCAACATCGACCATCTGATCCGGCGCCACCTCCACGACCCGGTGCTCGCCACGGTCGACCGGGCGGCGGGCGCGGTCACCACGATGGAGCACCATGTGCTGCACATCCACCCCGCGGACAAGTACGCGGCGGCCACGGAGATCGCAGCCCGGGACGGCCGCGTGCTCATGTTCCTGGACACGAAGCTCGGCGTCGACCAGTTCACCCGTCATCTGCGCGGCAGCGGCATCCGGGCCTCCGCGCTGCACAGCGGAAAGTCACAGCCACAGCGCACGCACACGCTCGCGCAGTTCAAGAACGGTGAGATCACCGTGCTCGTGGCCACCAATGTCGCCGCACGCGGCATCCACGTCGACGCGCTCGACCTCGTCGTGAACGTCGATCCGCCCGCCGACCCGAAGGACTACCTCCACCGGGGCGGCCGCACCGCACGCGCCGGTGAGTCGGGCAGCGTCGTCACCCTCGTCACCCCGAACCAGCGGCGCGACGTGAACCGGATGATGTCCGATGCGGGGATCCGTCCGACCGTCACACAGGTGCGCTCCGGCGAGCAGAAGCTGACCGCCATCACGGGGGCGAAGCGCCCGCCCGCCGGCGACAGGGCCCCCGGTGGCAACGCGGCCTTCCGCGGCATGGGCACGCGACCGGGCCGCGCGCCGAAGGAATCCCGCAGGACCGCCGAAGCCCGCAAGACCGCGGAGGCCCGCAAAGCCGCCCGGATACGCAGAGGCCACTGACCAGGGCTCCTACGCGTCGGGCCGAGCGTCGGGGTTCCCGCACCGCACGGCGAGGGCCGCGACGTCATCGTCGAGCCTTCCGCCGCTGTAGTGGAGCAGATCCCGGTGAAGCCGGTCGAGCAGCTCGCGGGGCAGCGTCTGCCCCTGCATGCGCATCCAGTCCGGCAGCGGAAAGAACTCGCCGCTCCGGTCCCGGGTCTCGGACACACCGTCGGTGTAGAAGAGCAGCTGGTCGCCCGCATCGACGGCGACGGTGTCGACGGAGTAGAGCTCTCCGATGAGCGCCGCGAGGTGGAGGGGCGCCGAGGGGGCGCTCGGCTCCAGGACGCGGATCTCGCCTCGGTGCACGAGAAGCGGCGGCGGGTGGCCGCAGTTGAGAATCTTGACGTGCCCGCCGCCGGGCGGGATCTCGGCGACGACCGCGGTGGCGAAACGCTCCGGCAGGTCCTGGGCGGGATACGCGGCGCTGTGGCGGGTGATGCTGGTCTCCAGTCGATGGATGACCCCCCTCAACTCCGATTCGTCGTGCGCGGCCTCCCGGAAGCAGCTGATCACCGCCGCGGCCGCCCCCACCGCGGGCAGACCCTTGCCGCGTACGTCGCCGATGAGCAGCCGGACCCCGTGCGGCGTGTCGACCGCCTCGTAGAAGTCGCCGCCGATGCGGGCCTGCTCCTGGGCTGCCAGATACAGCGACTCGATCTCGACGTTCGCGATGCGGCGAGGCAAGGGGCGCAGCAGCACCTGCTGGGCGGCGTCGGCGACGAGCCGGACGTGGAAAAGCGTTTCCTCCCGCTGGAGCCGGACATGGCTCGTGTACGCGGCAGCCAGCGTGACCGCGATGATCGCGGCCGCTGTGTACGGCGTCCCCAGGTCGGTGTAGAAGAAGCTGAGGCTGATCATGACCAGCAGGCAGAACGCCCCCAGGAGGATCGTGGGGAGCACAGGCCACATCGCCGCGGCGAGGGCCGGCGCGGCGGGCAGGAGACGGCTGAAGGCGATCTCCCTCGGCGTGGAGAACGCCAGTCCGGCCACGATCAGCGTGAGGAGCACCGGTGACAGCAGGGCAGCTTCCCACCGGTCGCCATGGGCATGACGACGGCGCCATAGCCGCCCGCGCTTGATCACAAAACGCATCATATCGGTGCGAAGCACTTCACCATCTCCGCATACGCCGTGCGAATTGGGTTTCGACGTCGACACTCCGAGCACCCGCCGAGCGCCCTGACAAAGCTTCCCATGATCGGGCCGGCCGCCACCGTCACCGGACGCGCCGACCAGCCGAGCCAACATATAATTGTCCGTTTCCGCTTCCCAGCCGGCGGAGTGAGCGCGATGAACAGAAGCAGCGCGACGATCAGAGACAGATCACCCTTTCTCGTACGCCTCAGTGGCTGGAACAGCCGTCGACCAAGGGGCCCCACTGCGGACCCGGGAGACGACTTCGGGCCCTGAGTGCTTGTTGCGCGGGCTTGCCTGCGTGTTCTCGTAGCAGTGCGGTCCGCGGTGCGCGACCATACGGACGCCGAAGAGCAAGCAGCCAGCAGAAGGAAACACCGAGACAGGAAGAAGGACGGACGTGTCCGGCAGCGAAAGCGAGAACCCAGTAATCCCCGCCCCGGCTCCCGCGCCTACTCGGCCCAGGACGAACCGGGACTGGTGGCCGAACCAGCTTGACCTTCAGGTTCTCCACCAGCACTCGCCCCGGTCCAATCCGATGGGTGAGGACTTCAACTACGCGGAAGAGTTCGCGACCCTCGACGTCGAAGCGCTGAAGCGGGACGTCTTCGAGGTGATGACGACGTCGCAGGACTGGTGGCCTGCCGACTACGGCCACTACGGGCCGCTCTTCATCCGGATGAGCTGGCACGCCGCAGGGACGTACCGCATCGCCGACGGCCGGGGTGGCGGAGGCAGCGGCGCTCAGCGCTTCGCCCCCCTCAACAGCTGGCCGGACAACGCCAGCCTCGACAAGGCGCGCCGGTTGCTGTGGCCGGTCAAGCAGAAGTACGGCCGGAAGATCTCCTGGGCCGACCTTCTGGTCTTCGCCGGCAACTGTGCCATGGAATCAATGGGGTTCAAGACGTTCGGATTCGGCTTCGGGCGAGAGGACATCTGGGAACCCGAGGAGATCTTCTGGGGCCCTGAGGACACCTGGCTCGGGGATGAGCGCTACAGCGGCGACCGGGAACTCACCGGTCCGTTCGGTGCCGTCCAGATGGGACTGATCTACGTCAATCCGGAGGGGCCCAACGGCAACCCGGATCCGGTGGCCGCAGCCAGGGACGTCCGCGAGACCTTCGGGCGTATGGCGATGAACGACGAGGAGACGGTTGCGCTCATCGTCGGCGGCCACACGTTCGGCAAATGCCATGGTGCGGTCGACCCTTCGTGCATCGGACCGGAACCGGAGGCCGGCCCCATCGAGCAGCAGGGCATCGGCTGGAGGAACACCTGCGGCAGCGGCAAGGGCGCCGAGACCCTCACCAGCGGGCTCGAGGGCGCATGGACCAACGAGCCCACGAAGTGGGACAACGGGTACCTGGACAACCTGTTCACGTACGACTGGGAGCTGACGACCAGCCCCGCCGGTGCGAAGCAGTGGACGCCCAAGGACGCCTCGGCCCAGGGAACCGTGCCCGATGCTCATGATCCGTCGAAGCGGCACGCTCCCATGATGCTGACGACGGACCTGGCGCTGAAGGTGGACCCGATCTACGGGCCGATCGTGAAGAGCTTCCACGAGAACCCGGACAAACTCGCGGAGGCGTTCGCCAAGGCGTGGTACAAGCTGCTGCACCGCGACATGGGTCCCCTCTCGCGCTACCTCGGCCCCTGGATCGCCGAGCCGCAGCTGTGGCAGGACCCCGTCCCCGAGGTCGACCACGAACTGATCGCGGACGAGGACATCGCTGCCCTCAAGAGCACGATCCTCGCCTCGGGACTGTCCCTCCCCCAGTTGGTCACGACTGCCTGGGCGTCGGCGGCAAGCTTCCGCGGCACCGACAAGCGCGGCGGGGCGAACGGGGCACGGATCCGGCTCGCGCCGCAGAAGGACTGGGAGGTCAACAACCTGCCGGAGGTGGCCGAGACGTTGCAGACCCTCGAGCGGATCCGGCAGGACTTCGACCGCTCGCAGTCCGGCGGAAAGAAGGTGTCGCTCGCCGACCTGATCGTCCTGGGCGGATGCGCGGCCGTCGAGCGAGCAGCGAAGAACGCCGGGCACGACGTCACGGTCCCGTTCGCACCGGGGCGCACGGATGCCACGCAGGAGCAGACCGACGTGGAGTCGTTCGCCGTGCTCGAGCCCAGGGCGGACGGGTTCCGCAACTACCTCCCCGCCGGAGAGAAGTTGTCGCCGGAGACTCTGCTGCTGGACCGCGCCAACCTGCTGACACTGACCGCTCCCGAGATGACGGTTCTGATCGGCGGCATGCGGGCCCTGAACACCAACGTCGGGCAGTCCGCACATGGTGTCTTCACCAACCGCCCCGAGGCACTGACCAACGACTTCTTCGTCAACCTGCTCGACATGGGCACGGAGTGGAAGCCGTCCACGTCGGTCGAGAACGTATTCGAAGGCCGGGATCGTGCCACGGGCGAAGCCAAGTGGACGGCCACCGCCGTCGACCTCGTCTTCGGCTCCAACTCCCAGCTCCGAGCCGTCTCGGAGGTCTACGCCTGCGAGGACGCGGAAGGGAAGTTCGTGCGTGACTTCGTGGCCGCGTGGGACAAGGTGATGAACCTCGATCGGTTCGACCTCGCCTGAGCCCGTCCCGCTGCTTCGGGTCCGGGTCGGTCGCTCGTCGGCCGACCCGGACGTCGCTTCGAAGCGGGCGCCACTGGTCCCTGGCGCTTTCCCATACCGTGGAGGTATGGGCGGTGACCTCGTCACCCTGTTCCTCAGCGGTGACGTGATGCTCGGCCGCGGTGTCGACCAGATCCTTCCGCACCCCGGCGATCCGGCGCTGTCCGAGCCGTACGTCCGGGACGCGCGCGCCTATGTCGAGATGGCGCAGGCACTGAACGGGCCGATCCCCCGGCCCGTCCCGTTCTCCTGGCCCTGGGGCGACGCGCTACAGGTGCTGGACGCCGCCGCGCCGGACGTGCGGCTGCTGAATCTCGAGACCTCGGTGACCCGCAGCGACGACGCGGCGGACGGCAAGGAGGTCCTGTACCGGATGCACCCGGCCAATCTGCCCTGCCTGGCCGTGGCCCGTCCCGACGTCTGCGTCCTCGCCAACAACCACGTCCTGGACTACGGCAGACGAGGGCTGGACGAGACGCTCGCGGCACTGGCAGCCGCCGGCCTGCGCACGGCCGGTGCGGGACGAGACCTGGACGACGCCCGGCGATGCGCGAGCATCCCTCTTCCGGACGGCCGGCGGGTGCTCGTCGTCTCCCTCGGCATGGAGTCGAGCGGTGTCACGCCTGACTGGGCCGCTACGCCGCAGCGCAGCGGGGTCCACTTCGCGGCCGAGCCCTCGCCCGCGGTGGCGGCGGAGCTTACGGCTCGCCTGCGTCAGGCCAAGCGCCCGGGCGACGTGACGGTCGTGTCCCTCCACATGGGCTCCAACTGGGGCTACCGGATCCCCCGCGACCAGGTCCGCTTCGCCCACGCACTCGTCGACGGGGGCGCTGACATCGTGCACGGGCACTCCTCGCATCACCCCCGGCCGGTCGAGGTGTACCGCGGCAAGCTCGTGCTGTACGGCTGCGGGGACCTGATCAACGACTACGAGGGCATCGGCGGCTACGAGCGGTACCGGGACGACCTGCGCCTTCTCCACGTCGTCTCGGTCGATGCGGCCACCGGCGCTCTCCAGGAAATGCGCATCACGCCCCTCCAGGCGCGTCGGATGCGGTTGGTGCATGCGTCCCGCGCCGACTGCCGAGCCGTGCACGAGGTGTTGAGCCGGATCAGCCACGGCTCGGGTGTCCGTTTGCATGCCGAACAGGACGGCTCGGTGACGGCCCGGCCGTCCTGAACGGCATACAACGTCAAGGTCGACCCGGTCGCGGGCCGAAGTGGCCGACGGACAGGCCTATTCGACCTTGGCCCAGTCGAGCGTGCGCTCCACCGCCCGCTTCCAGTCCGCGTAGCCCTGCGCCCGCTGGTCCTCGGACCACTGCGGCTCCCAGCGCTTGGACTCCTGCCAGTGGGTGCGCAGTTCGTCGGTGTCACGCCAGAAGCCGGTGGCCAGACCGGCCGCGTACGCCGCGCCCAGCGCGGTCGTCTCGGCGACGACGGGCCGGCTGACGGGTACGCCGAGGACGTCGGCCTGGATCTGCATGCACAGGTCGTTGGCCGTCACACCGCCGTCGACCTTGAGCACGTCCAGGTGGACGCCGGAGTCCTGCTCCATGGCCTCCACCACGTCGCGGCTCTGGTAGCAGATGGCCTCCAGAGTGGCCCGCGCCAGGTGGCCGTTGTCGTTGTACCGGGCGAGGCCGACGATCGCGCCGCGGGCGTCGGAGCGCCAGTACGGTGCGAACAGTCCCGAGAAGGCCGGGACGAAGTACATACCACCGTTGTCGTCGACCGTGCGGGCCAGCGTCTCGCTCTCGGCCGCGGTCTTGATGATCTTCATCTGGTCGCGCAGCCACTGCACCGCCGACCCGGTGACCGCGATGGAGCCCTCCAGGGCGTAGATCGCGGGGTTGTCGCCGAACTGGTAGGCCACGGTGGTGAGCAGGCCGTTCTCCGAGCGGACCAGTTCGGTTCCGGTGTTCAGCACCAGGAAGTTGCCGGTGCCGTAGGTGTTCTTGGCCTCGCCGGGTGCGTAGCAGACCTGCCCGACGGTTGCCGCCTGCTGGTCGCCGAGGACGCCGGTGATGGGGATGGCGGCCCGCAGTGGCCGCGAGGTGCGGGTCACCCCGTACGCCTCCCGGTGGGAGGACGGGTTGATGGTGGGCAGCATCGACCGCGGGATGTTGAAGAACCCCAGCAACTCGTCGTCCCAGTCGAGGGTTTCGAGGTTCATCAGCATGGTGCGGCTGGCATTGGTCACGTCGGTGGCGTGGATGCCGCCGTCGGGCCCCCCGGTGAGGTTCCACAGAACCCACGCGTCGGTGTTGCCGAACAGGGCATGGCCCTGCTCCGCCGCCTCGCGCACGCCGTCGACGTTCTCCAGGATCCACTGGATCTTGCCGCCCGAGAAGTAGGTCGCCGGCGGCAGTCCCGCCTTGCGGCGGATCACGTCGCCCTGGCCGGAACGCTCCAGCGCGGCCGCGATCGAGTCGGTGCGGGTGTCCTGCCAGACGATGGCGTTGTAGTAGGGGCGGCCGTTGCGGGGGTCCCAGACGACGGTCGTCTCACGCTGGTTGGTGATGCCGATCGCCGCCAGGTCGTCCGGCGACAGGTTGCCGTGCCGGAGGGCGTTCTGTATCACCGAGTTGCTGCGTTCCCAGATCTCCACCGGGTCGTGTTCGACCCAACCGGACCGCGGAAGTATCTGGGCGTGCTCCAGTTGGTGCCTCGCCACCTCGTTGCCGACGTGGTCGAAGATCATGAATCGGGTGCTGGTGGTGCCTTGGTCCACCGCGCCGACGAAGTCCGCCATGGCATTCGCCTCTTCTGTGGGAAGGACTGGGCCGGCGGCCTCGAAACGAGGCCGGTCAGCTCTCGGGGGTGGGAACGCGTCCGGGCGGCTCGGGCTCCGCGGTCGGCAGGAACCTGCCGACGAAGAACTTGTACACCACGGCTCCGACCAGACCGCCGATCAGCGGTCCGACGATCGGCACCCAGAAGTAGAAGTTCCCGTACTGATCTCGCCACGCTCCGCCGTAGCCGGTGAGGAAGCTCGCCAGCCTCGGACCGAAGTCACGCGCGGGGTTGATCGCGTAACCCGCGTTGGTGCCCCATGCCATACCGATCGCCACCACCACCAGACCGATGATGAAGGGCGCGAGATTTGCACCGGGGGGTGTGTTCAGCAGGTCGGTGATGGCCAGAATCAGCAGCAGCAGGATCGCGGTGCCGATGACCTGGTCCCGGAACGCGCCCCACTCGTACACCGGCAGATTGGTATTGCCGTTGGCCGGCAGCGTCGAGAAGACGCCCTGCGTCTTGATGGTGTGGCCGGGGTCCGCCTTCGCGAGCGCCTCGCTGTAGTTCCACCGCACCAGGAGGGCCGCCACGAAGGCGCCCGCGGTCTGGGCCAGCGCGTAGGGCGCCACCTTGCTCCACGGGAAACCCCTGAAAGCGGCCAAGGTCAGCGTCACCGCGGGATTGAGGTGGGCTCCACTCAGCCGCGCAGCCACATAGACGCCGAGTGTGACGCCGAGGCCCCACGCCCAGGCGATGCTGTCGTGGTCTCCGAGGCCGCCCACAGGGTCCGTGAGGGCGCCGGCCGGGGCCACCTGGGCGACCACGCCGCAACCGAAGAGGATGAGAACCATGGTGCCGAGGAATTCGGACGACATCTCGCCGACCAACCCCGACCTTTTGAGCCGCTCAGCCATGTGAGCCTGCTTCCTGCCGGCCCTGGACCGGCCCGTCTCTCGGCCCCGAGTGATCCACAGCTCATCGTAAGTTGCGCCGGTAGAGTCCGCGCGCGAAGGACTCCGCCCGGCTGCCGGCCGAAGCCGAGCGAAGGGCGGCCAACGGTTACGGCTGACGGGCTGACGGCCCGGCAATCACGAGCCGGTACACCTGCCGCGGGCCGCCCTCGGGCCCGGGCTCGGCTGCCTCGCCGGCCCGGAAGCCCAGCCGCCCGTTGATAGGCCAACCGGTCGCCCGAGGACGCCCGCACGGGCCATCTCGCTCCCACTCCGTCGCCGAACGCGTCGGAGAGGGCCCCGTGGATCACCTGCCATAGGCTCTGTGCGGACCAGGGACACGCAGTGTGGGAAGGCGGCCGGCATGCTCGCCGTAGCGGTCATCGCGGGGATCCTCTTCGTCTGGTCGCTTCTCGCGCACAGACTCTCCCGGTGGAGCATCACCGCGCCCATCGCCATGATTGCGGCGGGTGTCGCCATGACCGCGGGGGCCGATCCACCCTTGCGTTTCGATCTCGACACGAGCGTGTTCGAGCACGCGGTCGAAGTCATTCTTGCCCTGCTGCTCTTCGTGGACGCCGTCGAGGTCCCCGGCTCGGTCATCAGGCGGGAGAAGGGCTTGGTCGCGCGGCTGCTGGCTGCCGCGCTGCCACTCACGCTCTTCGCCGCCTTCCTGACCGGATATCTCATGTTTCCCAGTCAGCCGGCGTGGCTGCTCGCCCTCCTGGCCACGGTCGTCGTCCCGTTGGACCTCGCGCCCACCGCGGCCGTCGTCCGTGACCGCAGAATCCCGGCCCGGCTGCGGGACGTCCTGAACGTCGAAGGAGGGCTCAACGACGGCATCGTCTCGCCGGTCTTTCTTCTCTGTGTCGCCGTCGGCGTCGAATCACACGACGCGCACGCCGACTACGTGGATGCGCTGCTGTCGGCGGTCGTGGCGTCCGCCTGGGCCGTCGCCACCGGTATCGCGGTCGGCTGGACGAGCGGGTGGCTGCTGGGGCGTTCATGGGCGCACGGGTGGAGCCGGCCGACCGCGGTGCGGCTCGGCGTGCTTGCCGTACCGATCGCCGCGTACGCCCTCTCCGGGGCGCTGGGCGGCAACGGCTTCGTGGCCTCGTTCGTGGCCGGCGTCTGCTTCGCCCCGGCGATGAAGCGTCTGCCCGAGAGCGCGGGGGAAATGACCGAAGATCTGGTGACCCTAATGTCCCTCGCGCTCTGGTTCCTCTTCGGCCAGATCGTCAACAACGTCTTCGCGGACGACTTTCAGGCCTCGGCGTTCCTTTACGCGCTGCTCGCCGTGACTCTGGTGCGCATCGTCCCCGTGCTGATGCTGCTGACCGGAACGGGGCTGGAACCAGCGGACAAGTTGTTCATCGGGTGGATGGGCCCGAGGGGCGTGACATCGATCGTGTTCGGGTCACTCGCGGTCATCGACCTTCCGGAGCAGAACGCGGACTTCATCGCCCGCGTGATGGTGATGACCGTCCTGGTCAGCATCGTGCTGCACGGGCTGAGCACCGAGCCGATCGCACGGCGCTACGCCCGGCGCAGCGGGACCGGCCACGCCGTTCCCGCGGGCTGATCCGCCGGCAGGCCCGCGCGGGCGCGGGGCTCAGCAGATCTTGCCGGGTGCGGCGGCGACGGCGGCGAGCAGATCGCGGATGAGCTCGTAGTCGATCTTGTCGGGCTTGCGGAAGCGGATACAGCCCTTGCCCATGTCCTGGCCGGCCAGCCGGTCGGCGAAGGCTTCGGCGACGTCGGAGCGCATCAGGTAGAAGGAGATGTACTGCTTCTGGTTGGCGAAGGAGATCTCGGCGGCGCCGTCACGGGTGTACGTGGGCATGCCGTAGGCGATCGTCTCGCTGAAGCCGGTGAGCTCGGCCTGGCAGAGCGCGCGCAGCCGGGCCAGGGCCCGGCCGCGGTCACCCGCGATGTCGACGATGCCGGCGAGGTAGCTGTCGACGTCGGCTGCGGGGGTCTGTGCCATGGCGGTCAGTCTATGTCCGTGCTGCTCAGTGGCTCGCTGACGGCGGCGGATCGGCGTCACGGATCGGAGCGGCGTCTGCGGTTTCCGGCGTCACGGGTGGGCGATCACGGCAACCGGTGAGGAGCAGTGGTGGATCACCGCGTGGACGACATGGCCGATGTGCGGGGCCAGTGGAGAGCGCCGCTCGCGTCGGCCGACCACGACCAGCTCGGCTCCGGCAGCCTCGTCGACGAGCACCTTGGCGGCCGCGCCCATGACGGGGCGCTCCACGACGGACACCGACGGATGGGCGCTGCGCCACGGCAGCAGCTCGGCGTGGAGTTCCTCGGCGACGTTGCGCGCCACCTCGGCCTTCAACGCCACAGGAAGCGTCCAGCCGTGCACGGCACGCAGCGGGCGGCCCCGCCTTTCCGCCTCCGCGAAGGCGAAGCCGAGCACGGCGTCCTGCGAGCCGCCGAGATCGGTGCCGACCACGACGTCACCGCCGGGCGTGGTTCCGTTCTCCCGCACGAGCACGACGGGCGTCCGGGCGGCCCCGACGGCCGCCATGCCCACGGACCCCGTGAGGACCCCCAAGACCGTGCCGAGTCCGCGCGATCCGAGCACCAACAGCTCCACGTCTTCCCTCGACGCTTCCGCCGCCAGCGCGGCGGCGGGTCTGCCGGAGAGCCGGCGCGTCTCGACCGCGAGACCGGGATGGTCCCGCAGCGTCGCGTCGCGAACGCCGTCGAGAAGGTCGTCGGCCCAGCGGCGGTGATCCGCCCGGTCGATCGTCGGCACCGCGACGGCCAGCGGCAGCGGCCACTCCTCGACGTGTACGAGGCGCAGCCCGGCTTCCCGCAGGACCGCTTCCCGCGCGGCCCATGCCGTCGCCGCTCTGCTCTCCGCCGAATCGTCCACACCGGCGGCTACGACACCACCACCCATGGCGCCCTCCTCCGTACCCCTCAGCCTCCAGCCTGCCGCACCGGCACCCTCGTCCGGACCCGACGCCGGGCCCGTCGGCCATCTGGGCCTCACGCCTGTCGGATGAAGTGCTCCATGAGGCGGGCGGCCGTGACCGTGCCGAGCAGCGTGACCTGATCGCCGTCGCGTTCGATGACAGCCACGAGAGGGCAGTGGGAGCGCGCCATCAGGGCCGCCACCTCCATCGGACGGGCGTCCGGCCCGGCGACCTGCGGCGGGTACAGGCGGCGAGGCACCCACTCGGCAACCGAGAGCCCGCCCAGCCGCTCCGCCAGCTCGCCGCCGACGACGGGCACGGCGGCGAGCTGCGGCTCGTCGACGAGATAAGCGGGGAGAAGCTGTCGGATGAGCTGTGAGCCGGGCACGATCGCATACGGCTGCCCGTCGAGATCGAGCACCAGCAGGGCCGGCAAGGACTGTTCGGCCAGCAACCGTGCGGCGGCCACGGCTTCGTCGTCCGTGGTCACGAAGGGGTAGGGCTCAGCAAGATCTTTCGCACGCATGACCGCCTCCTTGAGCTTCCGCGCCGGCCACACCGCAGCCCTCCGCAGGCCCTCCGCAGCCCACTCGCCCGTTCCCAGCGCCGTCCTGGGCCCACCCTCCCCCATGGCGTCGCTGACGCCGCCGTGGGGCACAGTGCTGCACGTGAGGAGGGTGAACCCGATTCTCACGACTGCCGTGTTCCCCGACCGTCGCCGACATCACCGGATTCCGCCGCCGGGCCGCGTCGGTGCCCGTCCGCTCAGCGGCCGTGACCTCTGAGCATGTCGCGGGCGCGGTCCACCAGGCCGGCGCCGGGCCCGAGGAGCTTGTCGGCCGGAGGCTTCTCGGGCGCGGCCGGGTGCGGGCGGGTGGGCGCCTCGGCCTTGGCGGCTCGTGCCTTCTCCCCCAGCTCGTTCAGGTGCTCGGTCGAGCAGGCGGCCCGCAGCAGGGGGAAGAGGCGGCCTTCCTCGTCCTGGACGTGCTCGGTGACCGCCTCCACCAGCCGTGTCATCGTCTGCTCGAATTCCTGCTGCCCCGGTTCGGTGTCTTCCAAATCTCTGAGCAGCCGCTCGACGAGCGCGTGGTCCTCGAGTGCCTCGTCCGCGAGCTGTGCGCCGCCCTCGACATGCGAGCGCACGGCCGGGTACAGGTACTCCTCCTCGGCGACCGCGTGCCGCACCAGCTCGATCGTCATCCGACCGGTCAGCTCGCGACGCCGCCCGGCGTCCGCGGCCGAGTCCCGGATCTGCTCGAACATCGGGATCGACAATCTGCCGGGGGCTGTGCCCCTGGAGCGGACCGAGCTGCCTCGCCGGTGCGTGCTGCTC
>NZ_JBEXRZ010000084.1:0-29502 GCF_040613325.1 Streptomyces sp. NPDC006283
GAAGGACTGGCGCACCGAGTTGGAGTCCGGCGGGAAGGGATTGCCGAGGTCCGTCCCGGGGCCGCGGCCGGGTCAGCTCAGTGCCAGCGTCCCGTGACCGCGAACGTGGTACCGGGCGTGTAGCAGTTCACGTACATGGTGTCGCCGTCCGGCGAGAACGTGACGCCCGCGAACTCGCCCCACTCCGGCGCCGTTTCCGTACCGATGTTCTGCGCGTTGCGCGCCATCGGGTACACATCGCCCCGCTTGGTCAGCCCGTACACGTGCTGTACGCCGCCGCCGTCCTCGCACACCATCAGTCCCCCGCTGGGCGCGAGGCAGATGTTGTCCGGCGACTCGCCCGGCAGCTGGATGTCCGTGTCGGGCCCGAAGACGATCACCAGCGTGAGCCTGCGCCGGTGCGGCTCGTACTTCCACACCTGCCCGAAGTGGTCACCCGCCGAGCCCTCGGAGCTGCGGGCGAAGCTGGAGACGAAGTACACGGACTTCCCGCCCCAGTAACAGCCCTCCAGCTTCTGGGCGTGCGTGATGCCCTTGGGGCCGAAGTCCTGCAGCCTGATGGGGGTTTCCTTCGCCTGGCTGTCCGGAACCGGCACCCATTCGATCCGGTCGAACGACGCGCCGATCTCCTGGATCTCCGACAGGTCCGCGACGCCCGGCACGCGCATGGCCTCCAGCGCACCTCCCGCGCGCAGCGAGCCCGTGCCGCCCAGGGGCTTGTCGGGCAGGAAACGGTAGAACAGTCCGAACGGCCGCTGGAACGCGTCCTCCGTTTCGTACACGATCCCGCTCCTGGGATCGATGGCGATGGCCTCGTGCTGGAAGCGGCCCATGGCCGTGAGCGGAACGGCTCCCGTGCGGTGGGGGTCCGCGCCGTCGACCTCGAAGATGAAGCCGTGGTCCTTGGTGTAGCCGTTGGTGCCGGCCTTGTCCTCGGTCTCCTCGCAGGTCAGCCAGGTGCCCCACGGGGAGGGGCCACCGGCGCAGTTGACCGCGGTGCCGGCGATGGCGACGTACTCGTCGAGGACGTTGTTGCGGCCGTCGAGCTCGAGAGCCGTGCAACCGCCCTTCGCCATCGGGTCGTAGGTCAGTCCCTCGACGGTCGGGACGCCGATCCTGCCGTTGTGCCGGTTCTCGTGGTTGCGGACCAGATGGACTCGGCCGCGGCGGCCGGCGAACGCGGCCATGCCGTCATGGTTGGTCGGGACGGGTCCTTCGCCCGAACGCAGCTGATCGCCCTCGCGGGAAAGGACCTTGTAGCGGAAGCCTCTGGGCAGATCGAGCAGGCCGTCCGGATCGGGGAACAGCGGGCCGTAGCCACCGTTCCCGCGGGCGGCCGCGGTGCCGGCGAAGAGCTCGGCGAACGCACCGCTGAAGGC
This sequence comes from Streptomyces sp. NPDC006283, assembly GCF_040613325.1. NCBI lineage: Bacteria > Bacillati > Actinomycetota > Actinomycetes > Kitasatosporales > Streptomycetaceae > Streptomyces > Streptomyces sp. NPDC006283. The sequence continues at coordinate 1,380 of NZ_JBEXRZ010000084.1, forward strand.
GATCCCGGAGCCCACCGCGCCGGTACGGGCGAGAACTTGACGTCGTGTCGCAGACATGAGGCAACTCCAACTTCCTGCTGGGGGAGGACAGGAGAAGTGACCCGCACGTGTGTATCACGCAGATAACGCGACATGAAACCGTGCGGGCCACTGTGCCTCGAGATGCCTCTGTGCTAGGCGAGCGACGCGGTGAGGGTGATGTTCGTACCGGTAAGGGCCCGGCTGACCGGGCAGTTCGCCTTGGCGTCCTCGGCGGCCTTGGCGAACGCGGCCTCGTCCAGGCCGGGAACGTCGCCCTCGACGCTGAGGTGGATGCCGGTGATGCCCTCACCGGGCTGGAAGGTCACCTCGGCCTTGGTGTTCAGGCGGGCCGGTGGGGTGCCCGCGCCGGCGAGGGCGTGCGAGAACGCCATGTTGAAGCAGGCGGAGTGAGCGGCTGCGATGAGCTCCTCCGGGCTCGTGCGGCCACTCTCGGCGGGCTCGCTGCGAGCCGCCCAGGTGACCGGGTACTCGCCGACGCCGGAGGAGTCCAGGGTGACGACGCCCTTGCCCTCGAGGAGACTGCCTTCCCAGACGGTGTGAGCCTGGCGGGTGGTGGCCATGGTGGTTCCCTTCAGATCGGGTTACGCCCCCAAACCTACTGGGCCACCAAGGCCTTGGCGTCGCGCGCCAGCGCGGTGAGCCGGGAGATCGCCCGGAAATACTTCTTCCGGTAGCCCCCGTTCAGCATGTCGTCACTGAACAGCTGATCGAAGGGCAGCCCGGAGGCGAGCACCGGGACCTCCCTGTCGTACAGCCGGTCGGCGAGCACGACCAGCCGCAGCGCGGTCGACTGGTCGGGCACCGGCGTGACATCGGTGAGGCAGACCGCCCGGAGCTCGTCGGTCAGCGCCCCGTAACGGCTGGGGTGGACCTTCGCCAGGTGCTCCAGCAGGCTCGGGAAGTCGTCGAGCGAGGCGCCCCGGGTGGCGTACGCGGCCTTGGTGACCTGCTCGTCCGAATACGGGGGAGGGGCCTCGGGCAGGCCCCGGTGGCGATAGTCCTCGCCGTCGATCCGCAGCGGGCGGAAGTGCGCGGACAGGCCCTGGATCTCGCGGAGGAAGTCGGCGGCGGCGAACCGGCCCTCGCCCAGCTTGCCGGGCAGCGTGTTGGACGTCGCCGCCAGCGCGACGCCCGCCTCGACCAGCCTGCGCAGCAGTGTGGAGACGAGGACGGTGTCGCCCGGATCGTCCAGTTCGAATTCGTCGATGCACAGCAGCCGGTGCCCGCTCAGTGTCTGCACGGTCTGCTGGAAGCCGAGCGCGCCGACCAGGTTGGTCAGTTCGACGAAGGTGCCGAACGCCTTGAGTGAAGGTTCCGCGGGAGTGGCGTGCCACAGAGAGGCGAGCAGGTGGGTCTTGCCGACGCCGTAACCGCCGTCGAGGTAGACGCCGCGGGGCCCGGTGGGTGCTGTGTTCTTAGGGGTCCTCGCGAACCAGCGCCGCCGGCCGCTGCCGGTCGCGTGCGCACCGCCGAGGCCCTGGGCGAAGTCGCTCAGTACCTTGACGGCCTCGATCTGGCTGGGCTGGTCGGGATCGGGGACGTACGTGTCGAAGCGGACCGAGTCGAAGCGCGGCGGCGGCACCATCTCGGCGACCAGGCGGTCGGCGGGGACATGCGGCTCGCGGGCGCACAGCGACAGGGGAGCGGCTTCTGCTATCGGGCTGGTCGGCACAGTACTCAACTGTAAGCGCGTGCCAGACTGCACCGTATGCGACGCCTGTTCCCTGTGACCGACCAGACAGCGGCAGCCGACGACCGGGAGTGGTCGCTGGACGAGCTCGCCGTGGCCTACGCCTATCCGGAACACGGCCCCGCCGCCGGTGGCGAGGCGGGTGTGAAGGACGCTCCCACGCCCGGCGCTGCCGTGGCCCGGGGCGGTGGAGGCGGTGCCTGGCTGCGCGCCAACATGGTCTCCTCCCTCGACGGCGCGGCCCAGCACGACGGCCGCTCGCAGCCCATCTCCTCCGACGCCGACATGCGGATCTTCGGGACGCTGCGGGGCCTCGCCGATGCCGTGGTGGTGGGTGCGGAGACCGTACGGCTGGAGGGCTACCGACCCGCCCGCGCCCGGGAGGCCTTCGCCGAGCGCAGGGCCGCGGCAGGCCAGGGGCCGGCGCCGGCGATCGCCGTCGTGAGCGCCTCACTGCGGCTGGACTTCTCTCTCCCGCTGTTCACGGAGCCGCTGGTGCCGACGCTGGTGCTGACCGGAGCCGCCGCCTCACCGGACCGGATCCGGGACGCCGAGAAGGCCGGGGTGGAAGTCGTCGTCGCCGGTGACGGGCCCGGCGTGGAGCCCGCCAGGGCCGTGCGCGCGCTGGCGGAGCGGGGCCTGGTGCGGCTGCTGACCGAGGGAGGTCCGAGGATGCTGGGTCAATTCGCGGCGGCCGGGGTACTGGATGAGCTGTGTCTGACGGTGTCGCCGACGATGACGGTGGGGGATGCGCAGCGCATCGCGGGCGGACCGGGACTGCCCGACCCGGCACGGTTCGCCCTGGACTCGGTACTGGAGGAGGCGGGATTCCTGTTCACCCGGTACCGCCGCGTCTGACAATCGGCGGAATTTACCGTTCCGCTTGCCGTCCGCCGGGCACACTTACCTCGCAGACCCGGTGCGGGCAAGCGAAGGATGGTTTCCGCAGTACCACTGGGTCCCGCCGAGTACCGCAATGCCGCAGTCCCCGTAGTCCACGCAGTTCCGCCGTTTCCGCAGAAGGGCTCCTGACGTGTTCACAAGCGTACTGATGATCGAGAAGCCCCTGACCTCGGAGGACGTGGAGTTCGTCACCACTCTGCACGGGGACGAGGGTGTCTCGTTCGTGGTGCTGATGCAGCCGCGCGGCGACCAGGCCGACGTACTGCTGCGAGCCATCGACGACGTGGCGGTCGGCGAGCTGAAGGAAGCGGTCCGCGAGGCCGACGAGCCGGCGGGGGAGAAGGCCAAGGCCCCTGCCGAGCGGGCCCTTGAGCACTCACTGGCCGCCCTGCGGGCGGCGGGCTGCGAAGCCGTGGGTCACCTCGTGGAGGACCATCCGCTCGACAAGCTGAAGTCGGTCGTCGACGAGGCCGACGCCGACGAGGTGATCGTGCTCACCGAGCCGCACTACGTGGAGGAGTTCTTCCACCGAGACTGGGCCTCCAGAGCCCGTCACAAGGTCGGCGTGCCGGTGCTGAAGCTCTTCGCGCACAGCGAGTAGCGCCACAGGCAATAGGGTGGGCAGCTGCACGTACTCGTTCACCTTGGGGAGAGAAGCTCATGGCACCCGCCGTCCCTGGCGCGATGGAGCGCCCGCACTTCATCGGCATCGGCGGAGCCGGCATGTCGGGCATCGCGAAGATCCTCGCCCAGCGCGGCGCGAAGGTGACGGGCAGCGACGCCAAGGAGTCGCCGACCGCCGAGGCCCTGCGCGAGCTCGGCGTGACCGTCCACATCGGACACGCCGCCGAGCACCTGGCCTCCGACGCCGGCTGTGTCGTCGTCTCCAGTGCTATTCGCCCCGACAACCCGGAGCTGGCGCGCGCCGCCGAACTGTCCGTGCCGGTGGTGCACCGCTCGGACGCCCTCGCCTCCCTGATGACCGGCCTGCGCTCGATCGCCGTGGCCGGCACCCACGGCAAGACCACGACGACCTCGATGCTCGCCGTCGCCCTGACCGAGCTGGGCCTGGACCCGTCGTACGCGATCGGCGGCGACCTCGCGGGGCCCGGCACGAACGCGCGGCACGGAGAGGGTGACATCTTCGTCGCCGAGGCCGACGAGAGCGACCGCAGCTTCCAGAAGTACGACCCCGAGGTCGCGATCGTCCTCAACGTGGAACTGGACCACCACGCCAACTACGCGTCGATGGACGAGATCTACGAGTCCTTCGAGACCTTCGTCGGCAAGATCGTGCCCGGTGGCACGCTGGTGATCTCCGCGGACCAGCCCGGTGCGGTCGAGCTGACGTCCCGCGTCCGCGAGCAGTCGTCGCTCAAGGTCGTCACGTACGGCGCGTCGCAGACCGCCGACGTCCGCGTCCACAAGATCACCCCCCGGGGCCTGTCCAGCGAGGTCACGATCCTGCTGAACGGGAAGTTCCTGACCTTCACGGTCTCCGTCCCCGGCAGCCACTACGCGCACAACGCGGTGGCCGCGCTCGCCGCCGGCGTCGCCCTCGGCATCCCGGCGCACAACCTGGCCTCCGCGCTCGGCGCCTACACGGGCGTCAAGCGCCGCCTCCAGCTCAAGGGCGAGGCGGCGGGCGTCCAGGTCATCGACTCGTACGCGCACCACCCCACCGAGATGACCGCCGACCTCGAGGCCATGCGCGGCGCGGCATCCGAATCCCGTCTGCTGGTGGTCTTCCAGCCCCACCTGTTCTCCCGCACCCAGGAACTGGGCACGGAGATGGGCCAGGCGCTCGCCCTGGCCGACGCGTCGGTCGTCCTCGACATCTACCCGGCCCGCGAGGACCCGATCCCGGGCATCACCAGCGACCTGATCATCCGCGCCGCCCGTGCGGCCGGCGCGGAGGTCACGGCGGTCCACGAGAAGGAGGCCGTCCCGGAGGTGATCGCGGGAATGGCGAAGCCGGGTGATCTCGTTCTCACGATGGGCGCGGGCGACGTCACGGACCTCGGTCCGGCGATCCTGGCCCACCTGTCGAACTGAGGGAGCGCTTGATGTCGTACGAGGTCGAAAAGCCCGACGAGCAGTGGCGGGCGGAACTGACCCCCGCCGAGTACGCGGTCCTGCGCCAGGCCGGCACGGAGCCCGCGTTCGTGGGCGAATACACGGACACGAAGACGGTCGGCACCTATTCGTGCCGCGCCTGCGGGACCGAGCTGTTCCGCTCCGACACCAAGTTCGAGTCGCACTGTGGCTGGCCGTCGTTCTACGACCCCAAGGACACGGACGCCGTCGAACTGATCGCGGACACCTCTCACGGCATGGTCCGCACGGAGGTGCGGTGCGCACGGTGCGGCTCGCATCTGGGCCATGTCTTCGAGGGCGAGGGCTACCCCACGCCGACGGACCAGCGGTACTGCATCAACTCGATCTCGCTGCGGCTGGAGCCGGACTCCGACGAGGGCTGATCGGCGCGGCTGCCGTAGACGAACGCATCCCCAGAAAGGCCTTGAGCCCCGGAGACCGATGGTTTCCGGGGCCCTCTTGTGCCGTAAATGAGATGGGCTGGTTGGGTGCTCGGGAAGCCTATATGGCCCATCCACGTAGTGAGCGGTGTTGCGCAACGGTATGTCTACTTGCGCCCCAGGTTGTCGGATCCCGATGCCTGCGGTTCCCACACCTTGCCATCTCCGCTGCTGCGGTTCGGATCCCGTGTCCGACCCGCCCGGGAACGCAGTGGTAGGGGATGGCCGACAGCTCCTCAAGGAGACAACATCATGCAAAAATCCCGACGACGGCTGCTTTCGGCCGCGTTTCCGGCTGTGCTTGCGGCCGGGTTGTCGACCGCGCTCGTAGCGCCTGCCCACGCCGACACCGGGTCCTCGCTGACCATCGCGGAGTCCCACCAGCAAGCGTTCGTTGCGGGCGGGACGGGGACCTACTCCATCACCGTCGGCAACGCCGGGTCCGACGCGACCGACGGGACCACCACCAGGGTCACCGGTACCCTGCCCAAGGGCCTCACCGCACTCGCAGCCGGCGGAAGCGGCTGGAGCTGCACGACGGTACCCAGCCTGAATTGCACTCGCTCTGACACCCTGGGACCCGGGCAGGCGTACATGCCCATCACCCTGACCGTGGGTGTCTCGCCCTCCTTGGAAGGGAAGACCGTCGCCAGCAGTTTCAGCGTCGCCACGGGTGGCCCTGACTTCCAAGAGCAAAGCAGCATCAACATCAGCATCAGCATCAACAACCAGCAGCAGCAGGCCCAGCAGCAGGCCCAGACGGTCAACGTGAGTTGCGAGTGCGACGACAAGAAGAAGCGGGACCAAAAGAGAGCCGGCACTGAGGGGGCGGTTCGTGAGGTGACGGCCGCTTCTTAGCCTCCCCGTTCCACTTCGCGTGGCTTCGGGCGGCGGCAAGGGCAGGTTCGAACCTACGTCCACCCGGAAAGCGAGCCGGGCGCTCCTTCGCAGAGCTTCCTTACCGCCGCCCCGATTCTCGTCAGGCGCGAGGGTCCTGGGCAACTGCTTTTAGATCGGGAAGGCCGTCTCGACGACGGCCGAATGCTGACACATAGGCCCGCGTCCCTCCGGTCGGCACCGCGGCGATCGCCCTGACGCTGTTCGCCTTCCAGGCAGCGGGCCAAGGGCTGTCCCGTGACTACTGGTCACGGATGAGGTGATCTTGCTGTGGCTGGTGTGATCACGGCGTCGGAGCCGTCCTGGATGGCCCCGTTCACCGGGCTGAGCCTCGCGCCTTCGGCAGGCTGGTGACGGTTCTGCGGCGCGAGGGCGCGGACGCGGTTCCGCAAGGGCCGGCCAATCGACGCCGACACCCGCCTGGTCGTCGTGGTCGGCCGGTCATTCGCCGGGAACCGCAACGACTGCAAGGGTGGGAGGAGTCCGGCGCCAACGTCGCCGTCGGCGTCCGGCCCGCGGGCCGTCGGCACCGCACCCGGCGCACGCGTGCGAGGCTTCTTGCATGAACACTGAACCCAGCGCGTACGTAAGGCGGTTGCCCATCGGGGAGCGGATCCCTTTCCCGGCCGAGGGCATCCCGTTCTGGGAGGTCTTCCCCTACGAGGGCGACCTTCGGATCAAGGTCCTGGACGCGCCCGCGCTGCCCGAGCCCCCACGGCACGGCGAGGCCGGGCCGAAGGAGTGCGGGGCCTGCGGCAGCCCGGACAGCGAGTTCCTGTGGACGGACGACCACTGGCGGCTCAGTGCCGACCCGGAACCGGGCGCACTTCCCGCGACGGTGCTGCTCCAGCCGCGAGGCCACTACGACCTGCACGAACTGCCGCCGGAGCGCGCCGCCGAGCTCGGCGGGATGCTCCAGCGCGTGGAGCGCGCGATCACGTCGCTGGGTGGCATCGCCCGGGTCCACGTCAACAAGTGGGGTGACGGCGGCGCGCATCTGCACATGTTCCTGATCGCCAGGCCGGAGGGCATGATGCAGATGCGCGGTACCTGTCTGCCGCTCTGGGACGACGTGCTGCCGAAGGTCCCGAAGGATGTCTGGCAGGCCACGAACCGCCGCATCGCCGCGGCGATGGCGACGGACGGGGGCACCGCCCACGTGTGACCCCGTGGCGCGGCCGACGGGGTCCGTTCGGCACGGAACGTTTGTCGCGGGCATGAGGTGCTTCCGCGTCCGCGGCCGTGATGATCTGCCGTGCTCCACGATGCCTGCCCGACGGCGACACGCTAGCCGGGCAGCGGGACACCGGCCTGCCGGGCGTGGAATTCGGAGCGGACCAGCTCGAGCAGGCGGCCTGTCCAGTTGCGGCCCTGACCGGCGTCGTTGCCCCAGAAGCGCGAGTCGGAGTCGTCGTAGACCACGGTCGCGTCGCCGGTGGCGAGCAGGATCTCGGCCAGGTCGGGATGCTGGGCGTACTTGGCGCGGAGGAGGCCCGTCATGACGGCCGTGCGGGCCTGCTCCCAACCGGGGCGGCGCTCGGCCTCGGCGGCGATCCGCCGCGCCGCCGACGGAGTGTCGGCAGCCACGACGGCAGCGCGGGTGTCTTCGGCGGCGACCGACAGGGCCCAGTACGCATGGGTGACGGACGGGTAGGTGACACCGCCGACAACGAGGGGCGCCGGATAGTCGTTGCGCAGCCCCACCGTGCCCGGGTCGTCCGTCCGCTGCCGCACGTACGACTCGTAGAGATGGACGGCCGGGGCGAACGAGGTGGCGGGCCCGTCGGCCGGGGGACGGGGGGAACGCTTGGCGAACGACCGGGCGCGCTCCTCGAAGTAGGCGATCGCGTCGTCGTAGTCCTCCTGTGTGACCGGCTCGTCGGACCACCCCGTGAGTTCGCCGCCCGGGCCGGCGACCAGCGCCTGGAGCGGCCAGTCCTTGCTGTCCATGTCGCCGAGGGCGTAGTGGCGCCGTGTCTCGGGGATCGCGAGGTAGGCGGCGCGTGCGGCGGCCCGGTTCTCCTCGGTCCGGTCGGCGAGGAAGACGTCGACGGCGGCCAGGCAGCGGGCAGTCGAGTCGGGGCGGCCGTTCAACTGCTCGACCGTGTCCCGTACTTCGGCCAGCAGCAGCTCGGGCGTCAGCCAGGTGTGCGGCTCGGTGAACTTCCAGGCTGCCAGGCCGTGCGCGGACGCGCGTGCCCCCTCCGGCAACGACGTGGCCACCCAGCCACGTCGCAGCTTCTCCTCGAATTCGTCGAGGGTGACGAAGCCCCAGCAGTCGACGATCCCGTCCGCGAAGACGAACAGGTCGGTGAGGAAATACTGTCCGCCGTTGCGGATGAAGGCGGGCCGCCAAGTGCCGGGTATGCGGACGCCGTCCGCCGTGCGATGGGTGATCCGGTTGCCGATCATCCCGTCATTCTGCCGTCCGGGTACGACAGCGGCCGCTTGCCCGGTCGGTCGGCGGCTGCGCTTTTGGAAGCAAGTACCGTGCGCGCATCTTCCGTACGTGAGGGACCCGAAACTCTGGCGTCGTGTCTATGGGCACTGTAGTTAACTTCCGGTAACTTACCCCCGAGTAATGATACGTGACCCACTTCACGCACTGGGGGAGTCATGAACCGGAGAGCCGCCGGTCTGCTGGCCACCGCTGTTGTCACCACCCTCACCACCCTCACCGTCGGCACCGCGCCGGCAGCGACAGCCGCGCCCACCGCGGGCGCGCAGATGAACACCACGACCTCCGACCCGTTCTACCGCTACGACGGCAGCGAACCGCTGTCCTCGTACAGGCCGGGCGACGTACTGAAGAAGCGCACGCTGGACTACCACGTCATCGGGATCCCCACGCCGGTGAAGGCGATCCAGCTGCTCTACCGCTCGACCGACGCCCAGGGCCGGCCGTCGGCCAACGTGACCACCGTGGTCCGCAGCCACGTCGGCGACGGCAGCAAGGCCGTGTCGTACCAGTCGTTCTACGACTCCCTCGACCCCGAGCACGGCCCCTCCCGGGCCATCGCCGGTGACGTCTCCCTCGGCGGCATGATCGCCAACGTCGAGACCGTCGTCATGGCGCCGCTGCTGGCCAAGGGCTACGACCTCGTCATCCCCGACACCGAGGGCCAGACCGCCGAGTTCGCCGCCGGTCCGGCGTACGGGACGAACACGCTGGACTCGATCCGGGCGAGCATCCGCGCCGAGGGGAGCCGCCTGCACAGCGGTACGGAGTTCGGCCTGTTCGGCTACTCCGGCGGGGCCATCGCCACCAACTGGGCGGTCGCCCTGGCCCCGGCGTACGCGCCCGAGGTCAACGAGCAGCTGGTCGGCTTCGCCGAGGGAGGAGTGCTCGTCGCCCCGGCGCACAACCTGAAGTACGTCGACGCTTCCCTCGCGTGGAACGGCGTGATCCCGATGGCGGTCATCGGCGTCGCCCGCGCGTACGACATCGAACTCGAGCCCTACCTGAGCGAGAAGGGCCGCAAGGTCTTCGACGAGCTCGAGTACGCGTCGATCGCCGACGCGTTGGGCCGCTACCCGGGGATGACCTGGAAGGAGCTGGTGAAGCCGGGGTACGAGAACCCGAACGCCATCCCCGCCTTCACCGAGGCGGTCAACAAGGTCAACCTCGGCCAGGCCGCCACCCCGACCGTCCCCGGGTTCATCGGGCAGGGCGACGCGGGCTGGCTGGAGGGGACGTTCAACAGCCCGCCGGGCATCGGCACGGGCGACGGCGTCATGGTCGCCGGCGACGTGCGGGCGCTGGCCCGCCAGTACTGCGCCACGGGCAACGAGGCGATCAAGTATGAGCAGTACGAGCTGCTCAGCCATGTCGGCGCCATGCTGTACTGGACGCCGCGCGCGATGAACTGGCTGGACGACCGCTTCGAGGGCGAGACCGCACCGAGCAGCTGCGGCCGTATCCCGGCGGGCAACTCGCTGGAACCGGAGCAGCCGGCCGTCACGCGCTGACCGCTCCGCTACGCCGCCGTGCGGCCCCGCAAGTGCGCGGGGCCGCACTTTCGTGCCGAGCCCCTGGCGGTCCTGCCGGCGGACACCACCGCCGCGGTCGCCGCGCAGTATGATCCGCACCCGTACCGCAAGCAGGCAGGAAAGCAGGTCAAGGAGCCGCCAGTGCACCGCTTCGATGTCGAGACGCTGACGGCAGGCCGGTGGCGCAACGGCGGGGGCGCGACCAGGGAGGTCGTCTCACGGCCGGCGGGCACCGAGGAGTTCGGGTGGCGGGCGAGCGTCGCCGACATCGACCGGGACGGGCCGTTCTCCGCGTTCCCGGGCGTCGACCGGACGTTCACGCTGCTGGCGGGTGACGGCGTGCGACTGGCCTGCCCCGCGTTCGACCGGCTGCTGGCGCGCGTGGGTGAGCCGTTCGCGTTCTCCGGTGAACACGCGCCGGACGCCCAACTGCCGGCCGGCGCCTGCCGGGTGCTCAACATCATGGTGCGGCGCGGCCGCTGGACGGCCCACGTGCACCGGGTCGCCGACCCGGTCGAGTCGCCCCTCGGGCACGCCGGGGTGCTGTATGTGCTGCGCGGCCGCTGGCAGGCGGGCACCGACCGGCGTGTCCTGACGTCCGGTCAGGGCCTGTGGTGGGACTCGGCCGACAACGCGCCGACAGGCGCGGTCGGACCGCTCTCACCCGACGCCGCCGCCCTGTGGGCGGATGTCGCCCCGGTTAGGTGACCCGGGCCGGTCGACCCGGCGCCGTCGACCGGTCGCCGCTCCCCGCCGCGGCCGGACGGATCGCTGCGCCTCGTCGCGTCAGCCGCGCCACCGGGGAGCCGCGTCGTCCGGGATGGCCGGACTCGCGAAGTGGAAGGGGACCGAGAGATGAGCCGCCAGGGCTCTGCCGGCTCTGTCGGCGGCGGCTGCCGACGGGTGGAGCCTGCCGGGGCCCAGGTCGCCGAGGTACCGCTCGGCCGTGGACCAGTAAACGGTGGCCAGCGGATGGTCGGCGTCCGGCTCGGTCGCGACGGCCAGCAGCTCGACGAACCAGTCGTGGACGGTGTCGCCGTCCCAGACCGCCTCGACGGCCACGACGCGGCCGGGGGCGCCCGCCGCGCGGGCTGCCAGGGACTCCAGGTCGAGTGGGCAGTCCGGGGTGCGCGCGATGCGCTCGCCGTGGTGGGCGTAGCGCGCGTCGACGACGAGCTGGGCGTCGGCGAGGCCGAGACCACGGGCGCGGCCGGTCTCGAAGACGACGCGGACGGCCCGCATGAAGGCGTCCTGGAGCACATATCCGTCGACCTGGTCGCGTACGCCCGCCGGAAGCACCTCCCACCAGTCGGCGGCGGTCCTGTCCGTCACCGTGGGATGCCGGTGGCAAGGTGGACGAAGTCTGCCCAGGCGGACGGCGCGAGGGCGAGCTGCGGGCCGTCGGTGACCTTGGAGTCACGGACGTGGACGGTGGTCGGGCAGGCCGCGACCTCGACACAGGAGTCGCCGGAGCCGCCGCTGTAGCTGGACTTGTGCCAGGACAGGGCGACCTCGACGCAGTCGTCGCCGGAGCCGCTGCTGTAGCTGCTCTTGAACCAGGCCAGTTCGGTGGTGGTGCTGCTCATGCCGCTCCTCGCATCTGCCGCAGCAGGCCCAGGGAGTCCGGAAGGGTGAGAGCCTGCGATCGCATCCTGGCATACCGCATCTGGAGCATGCTGACCACTTTCCGGTCGGTGGTGAGCTGCCCGCTCTCCTGCCCCTCGCAGTAGGCCAGCCACCGGTTGTCCGGGGTTTCCAGCAGCTGCATGGGCCCGTCGAGCCCCGCGTGGCTCTCCCGCTCCAGGGGCATGATCTGCAGCTCGATGTTGCGGCGTTCCGCGAGGCGGATCAGATGGTCGATCAGCTCCCGCGTCGTCGCCCCGCCGTCCAGCCGCCTGCGCAGCAAGTGCTCCTCGACGATGAAGCTGTACGCGGTGTTCGGCCGCTCCGTCAGCAGCCGCTGCCGCTCCTTCCTGGCCGCCATCTGCGCCTCCACCTGCTCGTCCCCGAGCGGCGGCAACTGGTCCCGGAACAGCCGCAGCGCGTACGCCTTTGTCTGCAACAGGCCCGGCACCAACCGGCATTCGTACGTGTAGAGGCTGACCGCCTCGGCCTCCAGCTGCGCCCACTGCCGGAACCAGCTCGCCAGCCCCGGCTTCCGCGACAGGTGCCGGGCCGCGCCCTTGAGGGTGCCGAAGGCGTCGAGCACCTCCTCGGCCCGGTGCACGAAGTCCGGCGGCGGGAAGCGCCTGCCCTGCTCGATGGAGGCCACCGTGGGGAGCGAGTACCGCACCAGCGGCGCGAACTCCTCCTGCGTCAGCCGCGCCCGTTTGCGGAAGGCCTTGACGACCTCCCCGAAGGACTTCAGGCTCTCCGACACCTCGGGTTCTCCCCCCGATGTGCCCGCTGTCTCCGTCATCTGCGGTCCCTCCCGCGTGTCCCGGCGACCCTGTACAACCGCGCCAACCGGCCCATCGTCACGCTCGGTTACCCGTACTGTCCACACAACGCACCCGTACGCTTGCGGAGCGTACGGGTTCCCGATCTGGGGGCGCCTCGCCGGTGGCCGCCACGGTGGGCGCATGCAACCACCCATCGCACCCCAACAGGGCGGCACCGTCCGTGCGTTCGTCCAGCGCTTCAGCTCCACGGCGCTCGGCGCCCGGCTTGCCCGCCGCCTTGCTCTGCACCAGCTCCACGCCTGGGGCGTCCCGCACGGCTCGGACACCTCCGACACCGTCGCGCTGCTCGTGGCCGAGCTTGCCGCGAACGCCGTGACCCACGGACGGGTGCCCGGGCGGGACTTCGAGCTGCGGCTCGTCCGGACGCCGGACACACTCCGCATCGAGGTGTCCGACACGCGCGGCGAGCGCCGACCGCCGTCGCACGCCGCCGTGCCGCCCCCGCTCGCCGACAGCGGACGCGGGTTGCTGCTCGTCGAGGCGCTGGCGGACCGGTGGACGGTGCTCGACCGCGTACCGGTCGGGAAGACCGTGCGCGTGGAGGTGGACCTCAAGTGACGTCGGGCGGGCGAAAATCGGCTGCGGCGGGACGACAGGGCCGCCCACACTGGGCAGGCCCGATCTCCCGGACCCCGAAGGAACACTTCCGCGTGCAGGCCGCCGTCACCGTCACTCCCGCCCAGATTCCCGAACTGCTGCTCGGGCTCGCCACCGTGCGGCCCGTGTTTCTGTGGGGCGCGCCCGGGATCGGGAAGTCGTCGCTGGTGCGGAGGTTCGCCGAGTCGCTGGGGCTGGAGTGCGTCAGCCTGCTGGGGACGCAGCTCGCGCCGGAGGATTTGATCGGGGTGCCGCAGATCCGTGACGGGCGGTCCGTGTTCTGCCCGCCGGAGAGCATCGCCCGCGACGAGCCGTACTGCCTCTTCCTCGACGAGCTCAACGCCGCCACCCCCGATGTCCAGAAGGCCTTCTACTCGCTGATCCTGGACCGGCGGATCGGTTCGTACGAGCTGCCCGCCGGGTCGATCGTCATCGGGGCCGGCAACCGGGCCACGGACAACGCGCTGGCGCGCCCCATCGCGTCCGCGCTGGTCAACCGGCTCACCCATGTCCATCTGCGGGCGTCGGCGGAGGACTGGCTGGTGTGGGCGGGGGAGCACGGCATCCACCCGTGGGTGACGGACTACCTCACCGACCGTCCCGACCACCTGTGGTCGCAGCCGCCGAAGACGGAGGAGCCGTTCTCCACGCCGCGCTCCTGGCACATGCTCTCCGACGCGCTGCACTCCTTCGGGCCGACGCTGGACGAGGACACCCTCAAGGTCGTCGTGCACGGCACGCTCACGCCCGCGCACGCCGTCTCCTTCTGCGGCTACGCGAAGATCGTGCGCCACACCTTCGGTATCGAGGCCATCCTCAAGGGTGATGCGTCCTGGCCCGGCCGGCTCGAGGACCGGGACCTGCTGTACTACCTGGCTGAGGCCTTCAGGGGCCGGCTCATCAAGGAGCTGCCGCGGCAGAAGGAGCACGTCTCACCGTCGCTGCGCCAGATCGTCCACCGGTCCAAGTCGCTGCTCGTCCAGCTCGCCGAAATCTCCGTCGAGGTCGCCCAGACCGTCATCGCGGACGACGCCGACGGGCAGCCGGTGCTCCCCGCCTGGTTCCTGGTCGAGGCGGCGCGCGACATGCCCCGGCTGGTGGAGGCCCGGCGGTGAACACCGTGCAGGCGAAGGGGAAGAAGGGCAAGCCGGACCCGGCCACGGAGGCCTTCGCGGCAGGGCTCGCACTGGTCAAGCGGAACCCCGCCTTCGCCGCGGTCGAGGCCGACTTCTGCCGTCAGGCCAAGTGCGCCGCGACGCCGGCCGGGGGCCTCGCCGCCGTCGACTCCGACGGCGTCGTCCACGTCCACCCGACCAAACGGGCCGAGCCGGGGGACTGGGCCTGGACTCTCGCCCACAGCCTGCTGCACCTGGGCTTCGGCCATGTACCGGCATCCGAGGACAAGCGGCGTGAGCAGCCCGACCGGTTCGACCTCGCGGCCCGTTGCGCCGTCGTCAACCGCTTCCTGCTCACCTTCCCCGTGGGCAGCCCTCCCGCCCACCTCCCCGAGACGTATCCGGGAGGCGACGAGGAGCAGCTTGCCGCCCGCTGGCGCCGCGACGGCATCCCTGTCGCGTACGAGCAGTGCGGTACCGCGGGCGATCACCCCGACCAGGTGCTGACGACGTGGCACAAGGGGTGGAACGGCTACGTCCCCGACTGGGAGACCGCCTTCGCGCACGCCCTCACCCGCAGCATGTCGGCCGCCATGGACGTGGCGGGCGGCCGCCGGGACCGGGTCACCGGCGAATACGTTCCGCAGCGGCCCTGGGACCGGGCGCTGAACTGGTTCGTCTCCTCGTACCCGCTGCTCGGGGGGATCGCCGCCGGGCTGACCGTCGTTGCGGACGCCGAACTTGCCCGCGCGCAGGGCATCTCGATCGCCGCCGTGAGCTCGGCCGCCGGTGAGATCTACATCAATCCGCTGCGCACCTTCACCGACGAGGAGTGGCGTTTCATCCTCGCCCACGAGATGCTGCACGCCGCCCTGCGTCACGGCGAACGCTCGGGCGCCCGCGACCCGTTCCTCTTCAACGTCGCCGCGGACTACGTCGTGAACGACTGGCTGGTGCGGATGCGCGTGGGTGACATGCCGGAAGGGCTGTTGTACGACCCGGAGTTGAAGGACCTGTCCGTGGAGGAGGTGTACGACCGCATCGTCACGGACCAGCGCCGCCGGCGGCGGTTCGCGACCCTTCGGGGCAAGGGCGCGGGCGACATCGTGGGCGAGCCGCTGCCGCACGCGGCGGCCCGCCCGTACACCGACCTGGACGACTTCTACCGGCGCGGTCTGGTCCAGGGTTTCGAGCTGCACCAGTGCGGTGCGGAGCGCGGACTGCTGCCCGCGGGGCTGGTCCAGGAGATCCGGGCGCTCGCCCATCCGCCCGTGCCGTGGGACGCGAGACTCGCCCGCTGGTTCGACGAGTACGTGCCCCGGCCCGAGCCCGTACGCTCCTACGCGCGCCCGGCCCGCCGGCAGGCGTCCACACCGGACATCCCGCGCGCGGGACGGTACTTCCCTCCACAGGAGACGCCGCGCTGCACCTTCGGCGTCGTCCTCGACACCTCGGGTTCGATGAACAGCGCCCTGCTCGGCAAGGCCCTCGGAGCCATCGCCTCGTACGCGGAGGCCCGCGACGTACCGGCCGCGCGCGTCGTGTTCTGCGACGCGGCGGCGTACGACGCCGGCTATCTGCCGCCGGCGGAGATCGCCGGCCGGGTGCGGGTCCGGGGGCGGGGCGGGACCGAACTGCAGCCGGGGATCGATCTGTTGCGGCGGGCCGGTGACTTCCCGCCGACGGCCCCTGTCCTCGTCATCACCGACGGGTGGTGCGACGTCCTGCGCATCCGTCGCGAGCACGCCTTTCTGATTCCGCAGGGCGCGTCCCTGCCGTTCACCCCCCGCGGTCCGGTCTTCCGCCTGACGTGACCCTGATCGGGCCCGGCAGGGTGACCGGTCAGCTGGGGCGGCAGAGGAGCGGCTTCGCGAGTTCGGAGCACGGCCGGTGGCCCTGGGCGCGCAGAATGTCCTTGCCGACCTCGTTCGCCAGGTAGCGCAGGAAGCCGGCGGCGATCGAGCCGGCGGGCGGCTCCCCGTAGGTGTAGGCGTACTCCGTCTGCCAGTAGGGGTACGCGCCGTCCTCGGCGCCCTCGCGGCTCGCCGCGTAACCGTCGATCCGTACCGGACCCAGATCATCGCGCGTCAGCGTGGCGCCGACTTCGCTGTGACCCAGGGCGCCGGGGACCGAAGCGACCGTGCTGAGCAGCGTGCGGGTGTCGCCGACCTCGCAGCGGCCCGGCCCGCCGGGATCAAGCGCCGCGCAGTCGCCCTGGGTGACGGGCAGCAGCTCCTTGCCGTCGAGTACCTGGCCGACGAGCGTGGAGCGGGTGCCGGAGCCGGGGTTGCGGCTCACGAGCTGGATGGGCAGGTCGTTGCCGCCCACCTGCCGCCAGTTGGTGATCCTCCCGGCGTAGATGTCCCTGACCTGCCCAAGGGACAGGTCCTGCACGCCGGTGTCCTTGGCGGCGACCAGGGTGAACAGCGACAGCGCGACCGGCCTCGGCAGCAGCTGCGGCCGGCCGGCGCCCTTGGCCCCGTCGGTGAAGGCCAGCCGGTCCGGGAGTCCGGCGCCGTTCTTGTCCTTGGCCTCCCTGCCCGCCGCGGCCAGCGCATCG
This sequence comes from Streptomyces sp. NPDC006283, assembly GCF_040613325.1. Taxonomy (NCBI): domain Bacteria; kingdom Bacillati; phylum Actinomycetota; class Actinomycetes; order Kitasatosporales; family Streptomycetaceae; genus Streptomyces; species Streptomyces sp. NPDC006283. The sequence goes on from NZ_JBEXRZ010000084.1 coordinate 18,173, forward strand.
AGGCCGGCGACGCTGCCCTTGAACGAGTTGTCGCCGACGGGGATGTGCGCGTCGGGGCAGGTCTTCTCGTACTGGTCGGCGGCGTCGCGCAGGACCGAGGCGAAGGCGGTCGAGCCGGAGAGGTGGAGTGTGCCCGTCGCGCAATCGAGCGGCGCGGCGCGGACCTCGTCCCGGGTGAACGTCGTCAGCGACTGGGCGGCGGTGACGAGGACGAGCATCGCGATGAAGACCAGCACCGGCTTCGCGGCGAGGACGTGGCTGGCGGTCCGCTTGACCGACCCGCCGCGCACGCCGCCCTTGATGCCGGCGACGACGACCGGGTCGGGGAACGGTTCGCTCCGCGTGGCCTGGTCGCCGGCCTGCGCGCCGTCGAGGACCACGAGCACCTTGTAGTGGGTGCCCCGGTTCAAGGGCACCTTCGGGAGCGTGATGCCGCCTGCGGCCATCTCCAGACCCGGGGCGGCTTGCGGAGGGCCACCGTTCGGACTGCGTACGAAGGACTCGCGCAGGTAGTCGTGGCTCCACTCGGTCACGACCATGCCGACGACGCGGCGGCCGGGGAACTCCACCTTTATACCGACGTCACCGGAGCTCTGCGGCACGTAGTCGTCCGAGTCGATCAGCGTCCAGCCGCTGTTCTCGATGCGCAGCAGCACGAAGGACGGGGCGTTGAGCGGGGCGTGGTCGCGCTGCATCTGCCGCAGTACACCGGCGTGCGGCCCCTCCACCGCGTCGCGTGCCGTGGTGTCCATCTGGATGCGGTAGCCGAGCCTCTTGCGGCCGACGAGTGCGAACTCCCACATGGCCGCCGCCAACGGAACGGCCAGACCCAGGACCGCGATCAGTGACTCCCAGGGCAACCCGTCCATCGCCGACCCCCGACGCTCTCGATGCAGATGTGGCGCCCAAGCTACGAGCGCGCCGAGGCGCGCGCCACGCCCGTCAAAAGACTTACGGACACGTTCATCTGCCGGACGCCTGGGCTTCTCGGGGTTTGCCCGGGCCGACCGTCGCGCCGCCTCGAAACGCCGGTCCGGATCCGTCGGACGGCAGGGGGGAAAGGGTGGCCGTGTAACGCGTGACTTCCGTTCGGCGCAGTTCCCAATGCGGCGCGAAAATGCGACCGCGCACGGCCGTGGCCGACGGGTTCCATTTCTTCCGGGAGTCCCGTCGTCGCAGTTTTCACCGAAATGGCAGAGACGACCGAAGCGTCAGATTGGATTTCCCATGAGCAACCCGCAGCCCCTGCCAGAGAACCAGCGGTACGACGGCGGCCCCGTCGGCGGCCCCCAGCCCTACGGGCACGGCGGCGACGGCTCCGCGGTGCGGCGTGCGGCGCTCGTCATCCACACCGTCGCCGACGTCGCGGCGGTGTTCCTGGGCCTGTGGATCGTTCTGTACCTGCTCGAAGCCAATCAGGGGAACGTCTTCGTCGGGTTCGTGGAGGGCGTTGCGGACGCCCTCGCCTGGTGGTCACAGGACATTTTCACGATGGACACGGACGGGCTGCGCGTTCTCCTCAATTACGGTCTTCCCGCGGTGATCTATCTGCTGATCGGTCATGGTGTCGCCGCACGAGTGCGCCGCCTCTGAACAGAATTCACGAAGAATTCGCGCTGTGAAGAACGTGCGACCATTCGCGGTGCGACGAGAGGAAGTCGGCGAAACGTGCCCCCATTCGCAGATATGCCGCCGCGTTCGGGTGCAGACCGTCGTGCAGGTCCGCCGTCTCGTCCGGTCTCAGCAGCGTCCGGCCGTCAAGATGGCCGAGGGCGGGGTCGGACCGCTGCCGTTCCCGGACGAGGCGCGCGAGGTGGTCCCGTACGGCGGAGAGCGTGAGCGCACCGAGCGGGATGTCGCGCGGATCGCCCACGGCGCCGACCCGGCCGGTCGCCGGGTCGACGACGAGGGGGCCGGGACGGTCCTCCAGGGCCGGGCAGGGGACGGGCGAGACGATCAGCAGGGGTACGTCGGGGTGCTTCTCGCGGATCGTGTCGACGAAGCCGTGGACGGCGGGCCAGAACGTCCGCAGCCGCATCGCCGCGGCGCCGACGATGTTGACGCCGATCTCAAGACTGATGAAGTCGGCGGGCAGATCCCGGATGGTGCGTGCCACGCACGGGTCGAGCATGGCGTTGCCCGAGAGGCCCAGATTCGTCAGATGCAGGTCACGGGCCGTCGCCGCGACGGCAGGCCACGTCCCCGTGGGGCCCTCGGCTTCTACGCAGTGGCTGATGGACGACCCGTAGTGGACCCACCGCCGTTGTGAGACGACCTGCCGCGACGGCAGGACCGGCAGATCGCTCCGGAGGGAGACGAGATCGCAGACGGCGGTGTGCGGCAACCAGAGCTCGATCTCCTTCTCGCCCGGCGGAAGGCCCGGGAAACCGATCGCCTCCGCGTCCCCGGCCACGAGCGCCGCGACGCTCGTCGCCGTCGCGGGCGCCATCAGGTCTCCGCCGGTGAGGAACTCCCTGCGCGCGAGGCGGCCGTCGACGAGCAGATCGACGGCCGCGGGCGCCGGTTCGCCTCCGGTGCCCGGCGCACGGACGGCGTGCAGGGTCAGTTCCAGGTGGGTGGCCGCGGTCCGCAGGGCGAGCCGTACGCCGGCGGACAGCTGGACCTCCATCTCGAAGAAGGGATCGAGCACCTGGTCCCCGGCCCACGCGGGCAGCCGCAAGGGGCGCAGGCCCCGTTCGTTGCGCTGCAGGTCGGGTGCCCCCTCGACCGAGATCCGGGCGCTGGGAAAGCCGCTCTCGTGGCGGAGCGTGGTCATGGGGGCCGGCCTTTCGCAGTCCGAGTCGTCGGTACCACGTACCCGGCCGTTCGCCGCGGCAGTCAGTCGTCGGACGGCAGGAGCGTCCCCAGCGGGCCGAGATCGAGGTTCAGGTCCTTCATGTCCAGCCCGTACTGTTCGCACAGCCCTGCCATGCGGTCGTGCAGCAACAGGAGCGTGGACCCGAGCCGTTCCTCCTCGTCCTCCGTGAGATCGCCCTGGTCGACGCGGTGCAGCGCCTGGCGTTCCATGAGCTGGCGCAGCAGCTCGACGAGGGTGAGGACCAGTTTCATCAGATCGCGTTCGACCGTGTCCGGGTCGGTGCGGATCCTCCGGGCCGGGCTGTGCTGCTGCCGCTCCGAGGCGGGAAGGTCCTGCGGCGCCGCCGGGAGGAGACGGAAGGCGCGGGCGGCGGCGTCGGCCACCTCATCGAGCCGCTGCGGGACGCGCGGGGCGTCATCGGGCATCGGCGTCGCCTTCCTGGAGCGCCCGCGCCCACAGCGGCCGGGTCTCGGCGTCGACGGACACGATGAGGGCCCGCAGCGAGACGCGGACGAGGTCGATGTCGGCGATGGACAGCAGGACGTCACCGGTGATGACCACTCCGCCGCTGAGGAGGCGGTCCAGCAGGTCGATCAGGGCGACCTGCCGCTGGGGAAGGGGTTCCCGCCGGGGAAGCGGTTCCGCGGCACCGGGTACGGCGGGCTCCGTCATGGCCGCCCTCCGTCCTCCACATCGAGGTCCTCTTCCATGTCGTCGACGTCGACGTCGACGGTGTCGGCAGGGGCCGTGAAGGAGTAGGGCGCCCAGGGGCCGGTGATCTCGACACGTACGCCCGGTAGGTCGTCGGCGGCATGCGCCACTTCGGCGCGGAACGCGTCGGCCCGGTCCTCGGTCAGCAGATACGCGTCGTTCACGACGTTCTCGCCGTTGGAACCCGCGAGTTCGCCCTGCTGGACACGGTGACGTGCCCGGTCGGTGGCGTACGCCCGCCCGGCGGCCTCGATACGCTCCGCCGCCGTCCGCGCCGCCCGGTGGGCGTCGTCGCGGAGGTGCCGCTGATCGCGGCGCCGGCGGAGGTAGGCACGTCCGGGACTGAGACCGGTGTCGGAGGCGGCGGACGGCGCCGCGGGCTCCGGAGCTTCCTCGGGAGCCTCCACGTAGATCTTGACCCCCCACTCGACGTGCCCTTCCAGCCGGGTCAGAAGCCGGGCGAACTCGGCACGGTCGGCTTCCAGCGCCTCGCGGGCGCGATCATCGCCGAGGTACACGGTCGCGAGCCGCAGCGGCAGAACGGTCGTGGCGGTGCCCAGAGTCTCGATCACCGCGTTGTGGGCACGCGCGACCGCCTCCAGCCACTCCAGATCCTCCAGGTGCCGCCGCAGGGCCTGCTCGTCGAAGTCCAGCGCGCTCACGGAACTCGCCACGAAGGCGATGTCCCCGGCGTCGCCACCCGGCACGACCCGCACCGGCGCGCCTGCCACACCGACCAGCCCTGCCACGCACTTCCGCAGCACGCCGGTGTTGCGGGCGACGGCGTAGACGTACGTGACATACGCGTCGTCCGTGACGTACGCGCCTGCCTCAGCGGTCATCGGATTCCGTTCCTCCGCGCTTCCTGGCGCGAGGCGCCGCGGGCTTGGAGCGAGGCGCCGCACGTTTGCGGCGAGGTGCCGCAGGCGCCTCCTCGCCGGACTCCGTCAGCTCCTCGACGCTCCGTTCCTCACCGCGCCCGGTCACTTCCCCGCCCCTCCGCAGGGCCTCGATCTCCTCGCGCAGTCGGCGGTTCTCCGCGGCCAGCGACCGCTCCGGAGCGGCCCGCGACGACAGCGAGGGATCGTGTTCCCACCAGTCGATGCCCATCTCCTTCGCCTTGTCCACCGACGCCACCAGCAGCCGGAGTTTGATGGTCAACAGCTCGATGTCGAGCAGGTTGATCTGGATGTCGCCGGCGATCACGATGCCCTTGTCCAGTACCCGTTCCAGGATGTCGGCAAGGTTCGCGGACGAGCCCTGTGCGTACTGCGGCGCTGCTCGGGAGGTGTAGGGGCCGGTCCTGCCGGCCAGGGGTTCGGTCACGATCGGACCTCGCGTTTCCCGGTGCGTAAGGCGTACGGCGTCAGGCGCAGGGTGTACGGCGTGTCGGCGTCAGGGCCGTCCCTCCGACCGGTACGCCATGATCTCTTCCAGACGGTCCAGCAGTTCGTCCTCCCGCCGGTCGAACGTCTCCTCGTCGATCTCGCCCGCCTCGAGCTCCGCCTCGAGCTCCGCCAGGGCACGGTGGATCGGCGCGGGATCGTAGTACTCGTCCTCGGCCGCCTCCCGCACACGCTCCACGACCCACACGACGCCGCGCACCGGCGCGAGCGGGAGTGTGGCGATCTGTGTGAACAGGCCCATGGTGATCGGCCCCCATCGAGTGAGTCAGACGAAGCTGTACGGCGGCAGCGGCCCGTTGAGCCGGAAGCTGTAGGTGTCGCCCATCTGGTTGGCGACGCTGAGCTCGGTGGTGAGGAAGAGCTCCTCCTGGTCCTCCGCCACAAGGAAGGACACGTTGACGAAGTCGTCGCCGGTCGGCTGGGAGACGCTCAGATCCCGCGCGAGCGGGCGCAGGGCCTCGATGACGCCGGACGCCAGGGCCTCGTGCCGCGCCTGCACCTCTTCCGCCACCAGCTCCCCGAGGCGCATCGGGAGTTCGGGCGCCGTGTCGCCGCCCCGGATCCGGTCGTTGAGGTCGCGCGCCGTGTCCGACTCCACAAGGATCTCCCGGAGCAGCGTCTCTTCTTCCTGGGACGCCTTGAGGTTGTACTCGGTGCAGCCCGCGAGCTGCTCCAGACGCTCCCTGTACGTCGTCGCGTCCTTCTCCAGCGCCTCGCGCACGGCGTCGTCGTCGGGGGCGGTGAGGCCGAAGCGCAGAGGCAGCACGGTGCCGTCGCCCATGAGGCGCTCCTGCACCGCCTGGTGCGCCGTGACATCGCGGCGCTTGGGGCGCAGGCCGTCGGGCGCGTCGCTGACGACCGCGCACAGCGAGCCTGCGGCCACCTTGCGCAGGACCGCCGGCGGATCTCCGACCCCCTCGACGCCGTCGAGGTGCAGCGGATGCCCCTCGGCGGTGATCGAGTAGACGTATACGGCCATGGTCGCTCCTTGCTGTGGGATCACTACTGCCGGTCATTCCCGCCCGCGTTCCCTCTCCCGCCGGGCCGCACGCCGGACCGGCTTGCGCCTCTCCACCCGCTCCGGCTCGGCCTCTTCCGCGTCCTCGCTCTCCTCGTCCCGCCCGCTCTTCCCGGCGCCCAGTGCGTCGGTCACCGCCTCCATCGCGCCGCCGAGAGCGCCCTTCGACTTGCCGCGGGCGCCGCTCTCGACGCTGTCGCCGACGATGTCGGTCAGCTGGGTGGGCGCCTTCCTGCCGGACTCGAGGTCGAGGCGGTTGCAGGCCTCGGCGAAGCGCAGATAGGTGTCGACGCTGGCCACGACGATGCGTGCGTCGATCTTCAGGATCTCGATGCCGACCAGGGAGACACGGACGAAGACGTCGATGACGAGTCCGCGGTCCAGGATGAGCTCGAGGACGTCGTAGAGGTTTCCGGAGCCGGCGCCTCCTCTGGAGACGCCCCCTCCGCCTTGCGGCACCACGGTCATGGTGCCTCCCTTCGTCGCTGTGCCCGCAGAAGGCCGTCGGAAGGTCTGCTCAGGTCAGCCGGTCGATCTGTCCGCGTGTGTAGCGCCGGGTCCGCCGGTACTCGACGAGATCGCCTTCGTCGTCCAGGCTGACCTTGTAGCTGGCCAGCACGCTGGTGGTGTCCGGGATCCGTTCCAGCTCAAGCACCTCCACGTCCGCTTCCCAGCCGTCCTCGGTGCGTTTGAGCGCCGAGACGGACTCGGGCGGGCGCCCGAGCAACTCCGAGAGCTGGTCGGCCGCGGAGCGCATGATGGTCGCCGCCTTGCCCTTGGCTCGGCGTTTGGCGGGTTCTGAGGAAGCCATAAGACCTTCTCGTCGGTCCGAGTCGGCACCGCTTCGTCGTGCGAAACGTACAATTGCAGCATATAGGCTTATATTCTGCTGTCTCGGTGGGTCGTTCGCCTCTTCGTCCCAGGTCCTCAACACGGCGGCACGGAACAGGGTTTCAAGCAGTCCGCAGGGCCTAGGCTGCATGGGCATGGGCATGGGCATGGGCATGGGCATGGGCAACGCTGCACACCCGGGCCGGCGTCGTTTCATCGGAGCGCTCTCCGCCGCCGTCGCCGCTGCCGCCCTGCCCGCGTGCGGGGCGCCACCGGACTCCGCCTCGCGGTCGCGTTCGCAGACGGCGGCCACCCCCACCCCCCGCGCCCGCTCGGCGGCACGGCCCCTGTTCCTCGGGACATATACCTCCGTCGAAGGCGGCGGGAAGGGGATCGGGCTGGCCACCTACGACGAGAGCACCGGGCGGATCACCGGCACCGGGGTCGTCGACGGCGTCGGCGACCCCTCGTACCTGGCCCTCCACCCCTCGGGACGCACCCTCTACGCCGTCGACGAGCAGGAAGCCGGCGCCGTGACCGCCGTGCGGCTCGCAGAGGACGGCCGGCACCGGGTGCTCGGCAGCCGGAGCACCGGCGGGGCCGCGCCCTGCCACCTGTCGGTGCACCCGAGCGGAAGATGGCTGCTCAGCGCCAACTTCGGTTCCGGCAGCGTCGCCGTCCACCCCGTCGCCGCATCGGGCGCGCTGGGTGAGCGTACGGAACTGGTCGCGCACGGCAGCCCGCCGCCCGGACCGGGGCAGCGGGGACCGCACGCCCACCAGATCGTCACCAGCCCGGACGGCGGCCACGTCCTCGCCGTCGACCTCGGCAACGACACCGTGTACACGTACCGCCTCCACACCTCGGCAGGGACGCTCACGGAGGTCTCACGCCTCACCCTGCGGGCCGGCGCGGGACCCCGGCATCTGACGTTCCACCCCTCGGGCCGCCATGCGTACGTGGCGAACGAGCTCGACAACACGGTCGTGGTCTGCGCGTACGACCGCAGGAGCGGCCAACTCACCGCAGGGGAACCGCAGTCGACCGGAACGGGACCCGGGACCAGCTACCCCGCCCAGCTGGTCGTGACCGGCGACGGCGGGTACGCGTACCTTGCCAACCGCGGTCACAACAGTCTGACCCGCTACACGATCGAGTCCGGCGGTTCCCGTCTGCGCCTGCTGGACACGGTTCCGGTCGGCGGCGACTTCCCCCGCCACATCGCGCTCTCTCCGCCCGGCGGCCTGCTCTTCGCGGCGAACCAGCGCTCCAGTACGGTCACCGTCTTCCACGTCGACCGCCGCACCGGCGAACTACGGTCCGCCGGACCGGCGTTCAGGTCGCCGGTCGCGGTGTGCGCGCTGCCGCTGTAGGGCTGCGTCTGCTTGCCGTAGGCTCGCGATCATGTGGACACGGATCGACGGACTGCGGACGCTCGACCTGGGTACGCCGGGCGAGATGCGGGACCGGCTCAACGCGTTGGTGCTCTCCGGGGCGAAGCGGGCGACGGCGGGACTTCTGGAACCCGACTACCGCGCGGAGGGCGAGGAGCCGGAGTACGCGGGCGAGCGTCTGGTGCTCATCGGCAACGCCGAGGAACGCGTCGCGGAAGTGGTCGTGGAGTCGGTCGAGATCGTCCCGTTCCGTTCGGTGACATGGGACTTCGCGCAGTCCGAGGGCGAGGGCTGCACGAGCCTCACGCACTGGCGCGAGGTGCACACCGGCTTCTGGCAGAGCGTGGGCCACACGGTGACCGACGACACGGCCGTCGTCTGCGTCCGGTTCGGCCTCACGCCCCCGGCCGCCTGAACAATCCCAAGGCCGGCGACGGCGGGCCGCTACCGGTCGCTCCGCGACCACCCATTCGGTCCGGCGGACATTTCGCGCACAGAACCTCGGGAACGCGGCCGGCTCGGCCAGGTCCGGCCGCTGCCCTCGGCAGCGCGAGCGCATCCGTCACGGGCCGGATGTCACTTGGGCTCCAACAGGTCCCACCTGTTGCCGTACAGGTCCTCGAATACGGCCACCGAACCGTACGCCTCGTGCCTCGGCTCCTCGAGGAAGCGCACGCCCGCCGCCGTCATCCGGGCGTGGTCGCGCGCGAAGTCGTCGGTGTGCAGGAAGAAGCCGACCCGGCCGCCGGTCTGCGCGCCGACGCGTCCCCGCTGCCCCTCGTCCCCGGCGCGGGCGAGCAGCAGGCCGGTGCCCGGCCCGGATCCGGCCGGGCGGACGACGACCCACCGGGAGCCGTCGCCCCTGTCGGTGTCCTCGACCAGGTCGAAGCCGAGGGCGTCGGTGTAGAAGGCAATGGCCTCGTCGTAGTCGCGGACGACGAGGGTGACCAGGGCGATGTTCGGCACAAGGCCACGTTATACGTATTACCCCGAGTGCGACAATGGCCGGCATGCCCGTCCCGCCGCACCTCCTGGAGCGCGCCGGCTCCCTCGCCGCGTCCGGCAGCCGACGCATCCTCGGGATCGCCGGGGCTCCCGGCGCCGGAAAGTCCACCCTTGCCGCCCACCTCGTCGACGCGCTGGACGGCCTGGCCGTGCTCGTCCCCATGGACGGCTTCCACCTCGCCCAGCGGGAACTGCTGCGCCTCTGCCGTGCCCACCGCAAGGGCGCCCCCGACACCTTCGACGCCGCCGGGTACGCCGCCCTGCTCGCCCGGCTGCGGGACCACGACAGCCGGGCCACCGTGTACGCGCCCGCCTTCGACCGGACCCTCGAGGAGCCGGTCGCCGGGAGCATCCCCGTCGACCCCGGCGTCCCGCTCGTCGTCACCGAAGGCAACTACCTGCTGCACGACGAAGGGCCCTGGGCGCGCATCCGTCCGCTTCTCGACGAGGTGTGGTTCCTGGAGCTCGACCAGGAGGTGAGGGTGGCCCGGCTCGTCGACCGGCACGTGCGCTTCGGCAAGGAACGTCCGCACGCCCAGAGCTGGGTCCGCGACTGCGACGAACCGAATGCGCGGCTGATCGGCCGCGGCCGCGACCGGGCCGATCTCGTCGTCCCGATGAACCGGGGGGAAACGGGGCCGCCGAGCCGGGGCGAAGCCGGGCCGCCGAGCCGGGATGATGCCGGAGACACGCCGTTCATCTGATGTCGGTACGCTCGAATGACTGACACGTGGGAGCGGAGGGCGGTTGACGTGGGGCTGTTCCGGCGAGGGCCGAAGCGTGACGGACGCGATGCGCCCCGGGACCCCGAGTTCTCCTTCTTCTCCGCCGACGAAGGCGCGCGGTTCCGCTCCCTGGTCCGTGAGGCGTTCGCCGAACAGGGTCTCGAGGTGACGGTCTACGCCGACATGGTCTCCGACAGTGCGGGACGGCAGTTCGGGCTCGGCAACCTCGCCGCCGTGTGCCACAACGACGACCGCGGACCGCGTGTGTGGCCGGAGTTGGTCCATCAGCACGTCGGCATGGTCCTGCGCACCATGGACGCCCCGTCCGCGCTGGAAACCCTGTCCCCCGAGCAGATCCGCGCCCAGCTGTACCCCCGTGTCGTCGGTGCCGAGGGACTGGACCCCCGAAACTTCGCCTACGCCCGTGCCGTCGCGCCCGGCCTGTACGAGATCCTCGCGCTCGACCTCCCCGAGAGCGTCATGATGCTCACCGACGAGGCCCTCGAACCGCTCGGCGACCTCCCCTACCTGCGCGACCAGGCGCTCTACAACCTCCGCGGCCTGCCGGTCGAGGCGCACGAGACCGTCAAGGACTCCGAGGGCATGCACTTCGAGGTCGTCCTCGGCGACTCCTTCTACACCGCCAGCCGCGTCCTGGCCCTGGAGACGCTCGTCAGGCAGGTCACCGGGGAGGAGCTGCCCGCCGACGGCGCGCTGGTCGCCATGCCGTTCCGGCACCAGCTGGCGTTCCACGCCATCCACGACACCGGCATGCAGTCGGCGCTCAACGCGATGGCCGCCTTCGCCGCCACCGGCTTCGAGGACACGCCTGGAGCGATCAGCCCGTACGTGTACTGGTGGCACGGCGGCACCCTCACCCAGCTCAGCAACCGCGACGAGGACGGCGAGGGACTGCAGATCCTGATCGGCGAGGAGTTCCAGGCCCTGCTGGAACGGCTCGTCGCCGAGGAGAACGGGCGCTTTCGCGACGACGGCTGAGCCGACCGCCACGCCTCGTTGACCGTGTCACTCATGCCGGTGGTTCGGGCTGCGTTGTCGCAGGTCGGGGCATTTTCAGGGGGTTTTGGTGCGGCAGAGTGGACGGATGCGCCCTCCCCGGAACCGTGCTGTCGCCGCTCTTGTCCTGCTCGCTGTGACCGGCTGTGCGACGGGTTGTGTGTCCGTTCCCGCCGTGCCGTCCGCACCGGTGCCGAGTCTGGCGCCGGCGGGAGAGCGGTCGCCGCTGCCCGCCGAGCGGAGCCTGCCGGTCCAGCCGTCGGCCCGCGAGGCGCTGGCCTCCACCGGCCCGAAGGAGAAGCGGAAGAAGGAACGGAAGCCGGACAACACGTCGGTGCGACGGCAGCAACCCGCGGCGGCTCCGCCACGCGCCGAGCCGGCGCCTCCGGTCCGCCGCGCCCCGGC
>NZ_JBEXRZ010000085.1:0-29325 GCF_040613325.1 Streptomyces sp. NPDC006283
GAGCCGAAGAGGTACAGCCAGTACGCGAACATGTTCAGACGCGGGAAGGCCACGTCCGGCGCGCCGATCTGCAGCGGCATGATCCAGTTCGCGAAGCCGGCGAACAGCGGCGTCGCGAACATCAGCAGCATGATCGTGCCGTGCATCGTGAACGCCTGGTTGAACTGCTCGTTCGACATGATCTGCGTGCCCGGCCGGGCCAGTTCGGCGCGCATGAAGAGCGCCATCAGGCCACCGATGCAGAAGAAGAAGAACGATGTGACGAGGTAGAGCGTGCCGATCGTCTTGTGGTCGGTGGTCGTCAGCCACTTCACGACGACGTTGCCGGGCTGCTTGCGCCGGACCGGCAGCTCGTTCTCGTACGAGTCTTCATCTGCCGCCGCGGCACCCTGGGGTTCGTTGAGGATGCTCACAGTTGGTTCTTCTCCGCATTCCTGGCCGGGTCCGTCTGCTCAATGCCCGACGGGATGAAGCCGGTCTGCCCCTTCTCGGCAAGCTCCTTCAGGTGCTGCTGGTAGCGCTCCGGGGAGACGACCTTGACATTGAAGAGCATCCGGGAGTGGTCGACGCCGCAGAGCTCGGCGCACTTGCCCAGGAAGGTGCCCTCGTCCTTCGGAGTCACCTCGAACACGTTGGTGTGGCCGGGGATGACGTCCTGCTTGAACAGGAAGGGGACCACCCAGAAGGAGTGGATGACGTCACGCGAGGTCAGGATGAACCGGACCTTCTCCCCCTTGGGCAGCCACAGCGTCGGGCCCGGGTTGCCGGTCTGGGGGTTCCGGGTGCCGGGGATACCGGCGTCGTAGACGCCCTCCGCACCCTTGGGGAAGTCATTGCTGTACGCGTCCGGGATCGCGTTCAGTTCCTTGTTCGCGGCCGCGTCCCCGGTGGCCGGGTTCCCGTCCACGTCCTCGAGGTAGTTGAAGCCCCAGCTCCACTGGTAACCGACGACGTTGACCGTGTGGGCCGGCTTGTCGGAGAGAGCGAGGAGCTTCGACTCATCACGCGCGGTGAAGTAGAAGAACACCGAGACGATGATGATCGGGACCACGGTGTACAGCGCCTCGATGGGCATGTTGTACCGGGTCTGCGGGGGGATTTCGACCTTGGTGCGGCTGCGCCGGTGGAAGAAGACGCTCCACAGGATCAGACCCCACACCAGCACGCCCGTGGCGAGCGCAGCCGCCCACGAGCCCTGCCAGAGGGAGAGGATCCGAGGCGCCTCCTCCGTGACGGGGGTGGGCATACCAAGGCGGGGGAAATCCTCCCAGTTGTATGAGCAACCGGAGGCGGTAGCCAGGATCAGGCCCGCAGTCAGCACCTGCGGCAGCTTCCGCCGCATCGGGCGCCGCGACATGGGGGAACCGCCCCCGCCCTTTGGGCGGTGGGGGAGGTCGGAGCCGTTGGGACTCACGTAGCGCCTTCCCGAGAGTCTCGGCCCGCGCGGCCGGCTGCGGCCGTCTCGCTGGTCGGTCGCCGGCCCTGACGCGGGCAGGGGTTTGGATGTTTATGCGGACCAAACCCTACTGGACGCTATTTGGGGTCGCGCGGGGAGGGTGCCCAACGCGCCGTCCGACACCCCGAAGGGGTGGCTGGGCCCTTCGGTGGACGTGCGGAGCGCCCCGGAATGCCCGCTTCCGGCAGGCAACTGACGCTCCCTCTCCTGCGCGGGGTTAGCGTGACGACGTGCCCTATTTCGATGCAGCCTCCTCCGCTCCCCTGCACCCCGTCGCCCGCCAGGCCCTGCAGGCTTCCCTCGACGAGGGCTGGGCCGACCCCGCCCGGCTCTACCGCGAGGGGCGGCGCGCCCGGCTGCTGCTCGACGCCGCCAGGGAGGCCGCGGCGGAGGCCGTCGGGTGCCGCCCCGACGAGCTCTTCTTCACTCCTTCGGGTACGCACGCGATTCACTCGGGCATCTCCGGAGCTCTCGCGGGCCGTCGGCGCGTCGGCCGCCGGCTTGTCGTCTCCGCGGTCGAACACTCGGCCGTGCTGCACGCGGCGGCTTCTTGGGAGTCGGCCGGCGGTTCGGTGACCGAGGTCGCCGTGGACCGGCACGGGACGGTGGCCCCCGCGGCCTACGCGGCCGAATTGGACGCGACCACCGCGCTGGCCTGTCTGCAGTCCGCCAACCACGAGGTCGGCACCGAGCAACCGGTGCGGGAGGTGGCGGACGCATGCCGGGCCGTGGACGTACCGCTCCTCGTCGACGCGGCCCAGTCCCTGGCGTGGGGGCCCGTGGACGGGTGGTCGCTGCTCACGGCGAGCGCGCACAAGTGGGGCGGGCCGGCGGGCGTCGGGCTGCTCGCCGTACGCAAGGGCGTCCGTTTCGCACCGCAAGGCCCCGCCGACGAGCGGGAGTCCGGGCGATCGGCCGGCTTCCAGAACCTTCCGGCGATCGTGGCGGCGGCGGCCTCCCTTCGAGCCGTACGCGCCGAGGCGGCGGACGAGGCGGCACGGCTCCGGGCGCTGGTGGACCGGATCCGCGGGCGCGTGCCGGAACTGGTGCCCGATGTGGAGGTGGTGGGCGATCCGGTACGGCGGCTGCCGAACGTGGTGACGTTCTCGTGTCTCTACGTCGACGGAGAGACCCTCCTGCACGAGCTGGACCGGGCCGGCTTCTCCGTGTCCTCCGGGTCGTCGTGCACGAGCAGCACGCTGATCCCGAGCCATGTGCTGCGGGCGATGGGCGTGCTGTCGGAGGGAAACGTGCGGGTGTCGCTGCCGCTCGGCACGGCGGAGGCGGACGTGGACGGCTTCCTGGACCTGCTGCCGGGGGTGGTCCGGCAGGTACGGGAGCGGCTCGGCGCGCCGGCTGCGCCTTCGGGGACGTCGGCGTCTTCGTCCTCCGCCGAGTCCCTCGTGGTCGACGCGCTCGGCCGTCGGTGCCCGATTCCGGTGATCGAGCTGGCCAAGGTCATCGACGACGTCCCGGTCGGCGGCACGGTGACCGTGCTCTCCGACGACGAGGCGGCACGGCTGGACATTCCGGCGTGGTGCGGGATGAGAGGGCAGGAGTACGTGGGGGAACGGGCGGCGGAACGGGGAGTGGCGTACGTGGTCCGTCGAGTGCGGTGACGCCTTGCGGGGGGAGCCGGGGCCCGGCGGCGGGGCCCCGGGCGCGGGCTTGCACGTGCCCCCTCCGTCGGACCTCCGCCCCGGCCCCAAGCTTGAACTCCCCCACGGTCCGGCGGCCATGGACGGGGGTACCTCCACGCCGCGAGGCGCAGGGGTACCCCCGGCGAGGCTCATTTCGCCGGCGCGGCCCCCTCAGGACAGGTGGTCGCGGACCTCCGCCGCCGCGTCGTGGCCGTAAGCCTTGGTGAAGCGGTCCATGAAGTGCGCACGACGCAGCGTGTACTCCTGGGTGCCCAGCGTCTCGATCACCAGCGTCGCCAGCATGCAGCCCACCTGCGCCGCCCGCTCCAGGCCCACGCCCCACGAGAGGCCGGAGAGGAAGCCCGCGCGGAACGCGTCGCCGACGCCGGTCGGGTCGACCTTGGAGTCCTCCTCCGGGCAGCCGACCTCGATCGGGTCCGCTCCCTCGGCCTCGATGCGGACGCCGCGCGAGCCGAGCGTGGTGACGCGGTGGCCGACCTTGCCGAGGATCTCCTCGTCGGTCCAGCCGGTCTTCGACTCGATGAGGCCCTTCTCGTACTCGTTGGAGAAGAGGTACGCCGCGCCGTCCAGCAGTATCCGGATCTCGTCGCCGCTCATCCGGGCGATCTGCTGCGAGAAGTCCGCGGCGAACGCGATGCCCCGCGAGCGGCACTCCTCGGTGTGGCGGAGCATCGCCTCGGGGTCGTCCGCGCCGATCAGGACGAGGTCGAGGCCGCCGACACGGTCCGCGACCGCCTTCAGCTCGATCTGGCGGGCCTCGCTCATCGCGCCGGTGTAGAAGGAACCGATCTGGTTGTGGTCGGCGTCCGTCGTGCACACGAAACGGGCGGTGTGCAGGACCTCGGAGATACGGACGGAGGCCGTGTCCACGCCGTGACGGTCGAGCCAGGCACGGTACTCGTCGAAGTCCGAGCCCGCCGCGCCGACGAGGATCGGACCGGTGCCCAGCTGACCCATGCCGAAGCAGATGTTCGCCCCGACCCCGCCCCTGCGCACATCGAGCGTGTCGACCAGGAAGGAGAGGGAGACCGTGTGCAACTGGTCCGCGACCAACTGGTCGGCGAATCGGCCGGGGAACGTCATGAGGTGGTCGGTGGCGATGGAGCCGGTGACTGCGATACGCACGGTGAGGCGCTCCTGAGGCGGGGTGGCAGTGTCACTCCACGCTACCGGGTCCCGCCCCCTGCCCACCCGGGGAAACTACCCGATAGTAGGGCTTTTTTCCTGGACTCCCAGGTGCATACGGTGCGCCTATGACGAAGCACATCGCCGCGTACGAGCCGCGCAAGCAGCCGGATCCGCGGGAATCCGAGATGAGTCTGGCCCTGCTTCGCGGCGACTGCGCCCGCATGGCTCCACACTGGGTCGTACCGGCGGCAGCGGCGCCCGCGCCCGTGCACCCGTCCCTCATCCACGGCGTCGTGGTGCCTCCCGCCTCCGCGCGGCTGGTGGACGCGATGTCCGACTACGGCGACTGAGCCGTGGACTGACCGGCCCCTGCCGCCGGGGAAGAGGCGAAGGGAACCACGCGCTCCCCCGCTCCGTCCCACCCGTGTCCTCCTCAGCAGGAGGCACGAGACAAGGAGCGATGCGGTGAGCAGCACCGAGAACACGCATGACAGTCCCCGCCGTCGGCGTTCCCCGCTTGTCGTCGCCTCGGTGGCGGCCGCGGTGCTGGTGGCCGGTGGTGGCGGTGCCTACTTCGCGACGTCGGGCTTCGGGGGAACCGGCGCCGGTGGCGCCGGAAACGGTGCGTCCGACGGAAAGCAGCCGCCTCTGCTCGCCCTGGATCTCGGCGGACCCGGGACCGAGCGGGGTATCGCTCCGGGAGAACCCGACCCGACCGGTGGCGGCGTCGTCTACCGCGCCGAGGGCGACCTGCCGGAGGGGCCCGGCCGTGCGGCCGTGCACCGGTCGGCGGGGGCGGTCACCCAGGACGAGGTGACGCGTCTGGCGAAGGCGCTCGGCGTGCCGGGCACGCCCCAGCTCGAGGGGGCTGCCTGGAAGATCGGGCCGCCCAAGGACGGCCAGGGGCCGATGCTGCAGGTCAACAAGGACGCTCCGGGCACCTGGACATTCGCGCGGTTCGGGCCGGCGCCCGGCGGCGACAACTGTCTCAAGGGCAAGGCCTGCCCGTCGGGCGGTGCGGGCCGGTCCGGTGAGCCCGTCGGCGAGGCCGAGGCCAGGAAGGCCGCCGCCCCTGTGCTCGAGGCGGTGGGCCAGGGCGACGCGAAGCTGAGTGCCGGACAGCTGATGGGCGCGGTACGCGTGGTGAACGCGAACCCCGTCGTCAGCGGCCTGCCGACGTACGGCTGGACGACCGGCGTCCAGGTCGGCGCCGACGGGACCGTCGTCGGCGGCAGCGGTCAGCTGAAGAAGCCCGTGAAGGGCGACACCTACCCCGTGATCTCCGCCGACGAGGCGGTGCGGCAGCTGAACGAGGCGGGCAAGGGCACCGGCCGGGTCAGCATCGGCGGGTGCGCCACTCCCGTCCCGCACGGCGACCAGCCGGACGGTGAGATCAAGCGTAACGGCGAGCCCGAGCCGGACGCGCCCTGCGAGCCGGGCGGCTCCCCGGCGGAGCCGGAGCGCCTGACGATCGGCAAGGCCGTCTTCGGACTCGCCGCGCACTACGTGGACGGGCGACAGGCGCTGGTGCCGTCGTGGCTCTTCGAGGTGGCGGCGAAGGACGGGAACCAGCCGTTCACCGTGACGCATCCGGCCGTGGAGGAGCGGTTCATCAAGAGCGCGGAGCCGCCGATGAAGGACGTCACCCCGACCGACCCGGCCGACCCGGCCGACGGGCAGTCGGGGCCGGCCCAGATCTCGTACAGCGTGGACGGCCGGACGCTGAAGATCACGTTCTGGGGCGGAGTGTGCAGTTCCTACGAGGCGAAGGCGACCGAGACCGGCGACACGGTGAAGGTGCGGATCGTCGAGAGCAATCCGGACCCGAAGCGGGTCTGCATCATGCTGGCCAAGGAACTGACGGAGTCCGTGACGCTGGACAAGCCGCTGGACGACCGCAAGGTCGTCGACGCCGGCACCGGCAAGGCGCTGCCGCGCAAGGGATAGAGCGCGAACCTGTTCACGCCGAAGGCGGCGGTCCCGGACGGGGACCGCCGCCTTCGGCGTGAAGCAGCCGGACTCCTAGCTGAAGGAGTCGCCGCAGGCGCAGGAGCCCGTGGCGTTCGGGTTGTCGATGGTGAAGCCCTGCTTCTCGATGGTGTCGACGAAGTCGATGGAGGCGCCGCCCAGGTACGGGGCGCTCATGCGGTCGGTGACGACCTTGACGCCGTCGAAGTCCTTCACGACGTCGCCGTCGAGCGAGCGCTCGTCGAAGAACAGCTGGTAACGCAGGCCGGAGCAGCCACCGGGCTGAACCGCGACGCGCAGGGCCAGGTCGTCCCGGCCTTCCTGGTCCAGCAGGGCCTTGACCTTGGCCGCGGCGGCGTCGGACAGGAGGATGCCGTCGCTCACGGTGGTGGTCTCGTCCGATACGGACATCTGCTTCTCTCCCGGGTTGTGCGGACTGCTTGCCGACGGTGCAACCGGCGTGGCCGCGGATTCATTCCGGACCGGCTCGTCTTTCCTCTTCATGCTCGCACACCGGGCCGCCGTGAGGCACCGGCCTGTCGACGGGGGGTGCGTCACATGGACACTATGGCCGTCGTCAAACTGACGTGAAGCAGTTATGATAGATAGCGTCAAATAGACGAGAAGGTCTCTGCCAGACGAAGAAAGGGTGCGTGACGTGACCACCGCCCAGACCAGCCCCGAGCTCGACGTATCGCCGACGCCGCTCGCCCTGCTGCTCCTCGGCCGCGAGGCCGACCCGCGGAGCGAGCGCGGCGTGGAGTGCCCCGGCGACCTGCCGTCGCCGTCCGACCCGGACCTTGTGGAGCGTGCCCGCGCGGCGAAGGAGAAGCTCGGCGAGAAGGTCTTCGTCCTCGGCCACCACTACCAGCGTGACGAGGTCATCCAGTTCGCCGACGTCACCGGCGACTCGTTCAAGCTGGCGAAGGACGCCGCCGCCCGGCCGGAGGCCGAGTACATCGTCTTCTGCGGTGTGCACTTCATGGCCGAATCGGCGGACATCCTGACGTCCGACGACCAGAAGGTCGTCCTGCCGGACCTGGCGGCCGGCTGCTCGATGGCCGACATGGCCACGGCCGAGCAGGTCGCGGAGTGCTGGGACGTGCTCACGGAGGCCGGCATCGCCGAGCAGGTCGTGCCCGTCTCGTACATGAACTCCTCCGCCGACATCAAGGCCTTCACCGGCAAGCACGGCGGCACGATCTGTACGTCGTCGAACGCGAAGCGCGCGCTGGACTGGGCTTTCGAGCAGGGTGACAAGGTCCTCTTCCTGCCGGACCAGCACCTGGGCCGCAACACCGCCGTCCGCGACATGGGGATGTCCCTCGAGGACTGCGTCCTCTACAACCCCCACAAGCCGAACGGCGGCCTGACGGTCGAGGAGCTGCGCGCGGCCAAGATGATCCTGTGGCGGGGTCACTGCTCCGTGCACGGCCGGTTCTCGCTGGACTCGGTCAACGACGTGCGCGAGCGCATCCCGGGCGTGAACGTGCTGGTGCACCCGGAGTGCAAGCACGAAGTCGTCGCCGCCGCGGACTACGTGGGCTCGACCGAGTACATCATCAAGACGCTGGAGGCGGCCCCGGCCGGCTCGAAGTGGGCGATCGGCACGGAACTCAACCTGGTCCGGCGCCTGGCGAATCGTTTCGCGGACGAGGGCAAGGAGATCGTCTTCCTCGACAAGACGGTCTGCTTCTGCTCGACGATGAACCGCATCGACCTGCCTCACCTGGTGTGGACGCTGGAGTCCCTGGCCGAGGGGAACCTCGTCAACCGCATCCAGGTCGACACGGAGACGGAGAGCTTCGCGAAGCTGGCACTGACCCGGATGCTGGCGCTGCCCTAACCAGCCGTTGTCCTCGGGGCGCTGCCCCGAACGCCCGGACGGGCTGATTGTCAGGAGGAACCGCTACGCGTTCGCCGGCTCCGGCTGCGCCTCGGGCGACTGTGTCGCCGAGGCCGCGCCCGCCCGCTTGGCCTCGCGCTTCGCGCGCCTGCGCTCCTTGCGGAGCTCCACCATCGCGTACAGCGTCGGCACCAACAGCAGCGTCAGCAGCGTCGACGTGATCAGACCGCCGATGACCACCACCGCCAGGGGCTTGGCTATGAAGCCGCCCTCGCCCGTGACGCCCAGCGCCATCGGCAGAAGCGCGAAGATCGTCGCCAGGGCCGTCATCAGGATCGGGCGCAGACGGTGCCTGCCGCCCTCGACGACCGCCTCCACCACACCGAGGCCCTGGGCCCGGTACTGGTTGATCAGGTCGATCAGCACGATCGCGTTGGTGACCACGATGCCGATGAGCATCAGCATGCCGATCATCGCCGGGACGCCGAGCGGCGTCCCCGTCGCGACCAGCAGACCGATCGCACCGGTCGCGGCGAACGGGATGGAGACCAGCAGGATCAGCGGCTGGATCAGCGAGCGGAACGTCGCGACGAGCAGCATGAAGACGATCGCGATCGCGGCGAGCATCGCCAGCGCCAGGTTGAGGAACGCCTCGGACTGGTCCTCCGAGACACCGCCGATGGACGCGGTCGCGCCCTCGGGCAGCTCCAGCGCGTTGATCTTCGACTGGAGCGCGGTGCTCACCGCGCCCGTGTTGTCGCCGGTCGGCTTCGCCGTGATCGTCGCGGCCCGCGAGCCGTCGATACGAGTCATCGAGACCGGACCCGGCACCAGCTTCACCTCGGCGATGTCGCCGAGCTTGACCGGGCCGAGCGGCAGGGCGCGCAGCTCGTCCATCGTCCTGGCGGGCTTGGCCGAGGTGATGACGATGTCCCGCTCGGTGTCGTCGAGGATCGCCTTGCCGGAGGGCGTACCGCGCACGGCCTGGCCGACGGCCATGCCCAGCGTGGCGTCGGTGAAGCCGGCGTCCGCCGCCTTCGGGGTGGCCTTGACCGAGATACGCGGAATGCTCTGCGCCAGGTCGCTCTGGACGTCGGTGACGTCGTCGAGCTTCGCGACCTCGGCGCGGACCGCCTCCGACGCCTTCTTCAGGGTGCCGGGGTCGGACGCCTTCACCACGACGCTCAGATCCTGGCTGCCGAAGCCGTCGCCGGCGGCGATCGTCGTGTCGCCGATGCCGTCGAGCTTGCCGAGCTCCTCGTCGATACGGCTCCGGACCTTCTCGTACGAGCCCGAGTCCTTCAGGGTCAGCTGGTACGACGCCTGGTTCGCGCCGGTGCCGCCGCCGAAGGCCGCCATGAAGCCGGAGGAGCCGACGGTGACCTGGTAGTCCTTGATCTCGTCCATGCCGTCGAGGACCTTTTCGACCTTCTTCGCGGAGGCGTCCGCCGCCTGCAGGCTGGTCCCGGGGGCCAGCTCCTGCTTGATGGACATGACCTCCTGCTCGCCCTGGTCGAAGAAGTTGGTCTTGAGCATCCCGGCCATGCCGAAGGTGCCGAAGAGCACGACCAGCGCGAGGACGACACTCGTCAGACGGCGGCGGGTAGCGAAACGCAGGACGGGGACGTACGCCCGCTGCAGCGGGCTCTTCGTCTCCTTCTCCTCCGCCTTGCGCCGAGCCTCCTCCGGGTCCATGCCGCGCACGGCCTTCGGCGCGCGCAGGAACCAGTAGGACAGGACGGGGACCACGGTCAGCGAGACGAGGAGCGACGCCAGCAGAGCGGCCGTGACGGTCAGGGAGAACGAGCCGAACAGCTCGCCGACCATGCCGCCGACCATGCCGATCGGCAGGAACACCGCGACGGTGGTGAGCGTGGAGGAGGTGACCGCGCCGGCCACTTCCTTCACGGCCGTGATGATCGCGCTCTGGCGCTCCTCGCCGTAGCCGAGGTGACGCTTGATGTTCTCCAGGACCACGATCGAGTCGTCGACGACACGGCCGATGGCGATGGTGAGCGCGCCGAGCGTGAGCATGTTGAGCGAGAGGTCGCGGGTCCACAGCACGATCAGCGCGAGGACGACCGACAGCGGGATGGACACCGCCGTGACCAGCGTCGAGCGCAGCGACGCCAGGAAGACCAGGATCACGATGACCGCGAAGAGCAGGCCGAGCGCGCCCTCGGTGGTCAGCCCGGAGATCGACTTGGAGACGGCCGGGCCCTGGTCGGAGACGACCGTGAGCTCCGCGCCCTCACCGAGGTCCGCGCGCAGGCCGGGCAGCTTGTCCTGTACCGCCTCCGAGATGGCGACGGCGCTGCCGTCGTTGTCCATGGTGGCGAAGACGGCGAGGCTGGGCTCGCCGTTGGTACGGGTCAGGGAGACACGGGCCGACTCGGTCTGCTCGACGGTCGCGACGTCACCGAGGCGGACGGGCTTCGCGGCCTTGGCCTTGCCGGCACCCGGCTGCGCGACGATCCGCAGGTCCTCGATCTGCCGCAGGGTGGTGAAGCCGCCGCCGACCTGCACCGTGCGGCTCTTGCCGTCCTCCGAGAAGGAACCGGCCGGCATGGTCGCGCCGCCGGACTTCAGCGCTTCGGCGAGGGCCGCGGTGTTCAGGCCGGCGCCCGCGAGCTTCTTGTCGTCGGGGGTGACGGAGACCTGGAGGTCCTGGACGCCGTCGATCGTGACCTGGCCGACGCCGTCGATGTCCTCGATCGCTGGGACGACGGTCCGCTCGAGCTGGTCGGCGAGGGCCTGCTGGTCCTTGTCCGAGGTGACGGCGAGTACGACGGTCGGGATGTCGTCCGTCGAACCGGCCACGACCTGCGGGTCCACGTCGTCGGGCAGCTGGGTCCGGGCCCGGTTCACGGCCTGCTGGACATCGGCGACGAGCTGCTTGCTGCCGTCCCCGTAGTCGAAGCTGGCCATGATCACGGCGTTGCCCTCACTCGCCGTGGAGGTGATGCCCTTGATGCCGTCGACGGCCTTGATGCTCGACTCGAGCGGTTCGACGACCTGCTTCTCGACCACATCGGGGGACGCGCCCTGGTACGGGGCGAGCACCGACACCATCGGGAGCTCGATGGACGGCAGCAGCTGCTGCTTGAGCTGCGGGACGGCGATCGCGCCGAACACGATCGCCACGATGGACATCAGCCCTATCAGGGCCCGTTGCGACAGGCTGAACTTCGACAGCCAGGACATGGGGTCTCTCTTCTGTGGCGTGCACGGGGACGGGCAGAGTCAGGTGCCCACCCCTACACCTTCGGCCACGGGGAGAGGGCGATCCGTAGACCGCAGGTCCCGTTCCTTATGTCGCACATACCGCAGCTGGAGTACTGCTCTCCCGGGCTCAGTCCACCCTTGGACGTACCAGCCCCGACTCGTACGCGGTGACGACCAGCTGAGCGCGGTCACGGGCGCCGAGCTTGGCCATCGCACGGTTCACATGGGTCTTGACCGTGAGCGGGCTGACCTCGAGCCGTTCCGCGATCTCGTCGTTGGAGTGCCCGCCGGCCACCAGGACCAGCACCTCCCGCTCGCGCACGGTCAGCGCCGACAGCCGCTCGGAGTACTGCTTCGACTCGCGGCCGTCCTGCGCGCTCCCGCCCTGCGCGAGGAACGTGGCGATCAGTCCCTTGGTCGCCGCCGGTGACAGCAGCGCCTCGCCCGCGGCGGCGATACGGATGGCGCTGAGCAGCTCGTCCGGCTCGGCGCCCTTGCCGAGGAAGCCGGAGGCGCCGGCCCGCAGCGACTGCACGACGTACTCGTCCACCTCGAAGGTGGTCAGCATGACAACCCGTACGTGTGACAGCTCGGGGTCCGCGCTGATCATCCGGGTGGCGGCGAGGCCGTCGGTGCCGGGCATCCGGATGTCCATCAGCACCACATCGGCCCGCTCGGAGCGGGTGAGCGCCACGGCCTGGGCGCCGTCCGCCGCCTCCCCGACCACCTCCATGTCCGGCTCGGAGTCCACCAGGACCCGGAAGGCGCTGCGCAGCAGCGTCTGGTCGTCGGCGAGCAGCACCCTGATCGTCATGTGTCCTCTCCCGCGCGGGCACCCCGCGCCTCCAGCGGCAGTATCGCCTGCACCCGGAAGCCCCCTCCGTAGCGGGGGCCCGCGGTGAGGGTGCCGCCGAGCGCGGT
This sequence comes from Streptomyces sp. NPDC006283, assembly GCF_040613325.1. Taxonomy (NCBI): domain Bacteria; kingdom Bacillati; phylum Actinomycetota; class Actinomycetes; order Kitasatosporales; family Streptomycetaceae; genus Streptomyces; species Streptomyces sp. NPDC006283. The sequence continues at coordinate 12,206 of NZ_JBEXRZ010000085.1, forward strand.
CACGCGTTCGCGCATGCCGATCAGGCCGTGGCCGCCGCCGTCCGAGGGCACGGCGTCGACCGCAGCGTTGTCCGCGGCGGGACCGTTGTCGATGACGGTGACCTCCAGCCTGGAGCCCACCCGCACCACGCTCACCTCGGCCTTGGCGTCCGGGCCTGCGTGCTTCTGCACATTGGTCAGCGCCTCCTGGATGATCCGGTACGCGGCGAGGTCGACGGCCGCGGACGGCATCGCGGAGTCGTCGGCCCGGGCGAGATCGACGGGGAGGCCCGCGTGCCGGAAGGTGGCGATAAGTTCGTCGAGGACGGCGAGACCGGGAGCCGGTTCGGTGGGCGCCTCCGGGTCTCCCGACTGGCGCAGCAGCCCGACCGTGGCGCGCAGCTCGTTCAGCGCGGAGCGGCTGGCCTCCCGCACGTGGGCGAGGGCCTCCTTGGCCTGGTCGGGCCGCTTGTCCATGACATGCGCGGCGACACCGGCCTGGACGTTGACGAGCGCGATGTGGTGCGCCACCACGTCGTGCAGATCGCGGGCGATCCGCAGCCGCTCCTCCGCGACCCGCCGCCCCGCCTCCTCCTCACGGGTGCGCTCGGCGCGCTCGGCCCGCTCCCTGATGGCGTCGACGAAGGCCCGCCGGCTGCGCACGGCGTCGCCCGCCGCGGCGGCCATACCGGTCCAGGCGAAGATGCCCAGGTTCTCCTGCGTGTACCAGGGGCTCGACCCGAAGAACATCGCGGAGCCGGTCAGCACGGCCATCGTCAACAGGCCCACCCGCCAGGTGGTGGGCCGGTCGGTCCGGGCGGCGACGGTGAACAGGGCGATGACGGCGCTCATCGCGACGGGTGCGGCCGGGTCGCCCGCGACGAGTTCGACGACGGACAGCGCGCCGGTGACCGAGAGCACGGCCATCGGAGCGCGGCGGCGGAAGACGAGCGCGGCGGCGGCCACCACTATCAGGACGATGCTGCGCAGGTCGGGGCTGCGGGTGCCGAAGGTGGGGCCGTGCGGGCCGTTGGGTTCGGCGAAGGAGCCAGCGACCATGCAGATCAGCGCGGCGACGGCCAGGGCGCCGTCGAACGCGAGGGGGTGCTCGCGCAGCCAGCGGCGGGTGCGGTCGTAGCGGGCGGCGAGTGAGGTCACGTCGGGCAACGTTACGGCGTGAGCGGTGGCGGCTGCGCCGGGCCGCCCCCGCACGACCGCTCTCCGGAAGCAGAGGCTCCGCCCTACGCCAGGCGGCGTGGGGGCCCACGGGACTGCCGCGCGGCGCGAAGCGCCGTACGGGGTCCGGGGCTCGCCCCTCGTGCGGTGTCGGAGTGCCGGGCGCGTCAGGCCGTGGGGGCGTCCGGCGCCGGGATCAGGCCGTCCTCGCCGAGGAGTTCCCGGACCTCCTCGAGCGTCGCCTCTGCGGCCGGAAGGATCAGTTCGGACGGTTCCAGGGAAGCGTCGGGCAGCGGCTCACCGAGAGCGCGGACCTTCTCGAGCAGCGCCTGCAGGGTCCGGCGGAAGCCGGGCCCGTCACCGCGCTCCATCTCCGCGAGCAGTTCGTCGTCGAGCTTGTTCAGCTCGGGGAGGTGGCTCTCGGCCACCTCCAGCTGGCCCTCCCCCATGATCCGTACGATCATGACGAGTCCTTACTGCTTGTCGAACTTGTGCGGGGTGCTCTGCTGCTGCGCGGCGTCCTGGGCACCTCCGGCGCCGCCTTCGATGGCCTGCTTCGAAGCCGCCGGTCCGCCGGCCAGTTCCGCCTTCATGCGCTGAAGCTCCAGCTCGACGTCCGTACCGCCGGAGAGCCGGTCCAGCTCGGCCTGGATGTCGTCCTTCGCCAGTCCCGACTGGTCGTCGAGGGCGCCGGAGGCGAGCAGCTCGTCGATCGCGCCGGCCCGCGCCTGAAGCTGGGCGGTCTTGTCCTCGGCCCGCTGGATCGCGACGCCGACGTCGCTCATCTCCTCCGAGATGCCGGAGAACGACTCCGCGATCCTGGTCTGCGCCTGGGCCGCGGTGTAGGTGGCCTTGATGGTCTCCTTCTTCGTACGGAAGGCGTCGACCTTGGCCTGCAGCCGCTGCGCGGCGAGGGTCAGCTTCTCCTCCTCGCCCTGCAGCGTCTGGTGCTGGGTCTCGAGGTCGGTGACCTGCTGCTGGAGCGCGGCGCGGCGGGAGAGCGCCTCGCGCGCCAGGTCCTCGCGGCCGAGCGCCAGCGCCTTGCGGCCCTGGTCCTCGAGCTTGGAGGACTGTCCCTGGAGCTGGTTCAGCTGCAGCTCGAGGCGCTTGCGGGAGGTCGCCACGTCGGCGACTCCGCGGCGCACCTTCTGCAGCAGCTCCAGCTGCTTCTGGTAGGAGTAATCGAGGGTCTCGCGCGGATCCTCGGCCCGGTCGAGGGCCTTGTTCGCCTTCGCGCGGAAGATCATCCCCATACGCTTCATGACACCGCTCATGGGCTTCGCGCGCCCCCTTCTGACGGACTACGGCTTCAGCACTCCAACAGAACCCAGCGTACGGGCCCTGCATCCATTACCGCACTGTTCGGACGCGGATGCGCTCATCCCCAAGGACGACTGCCCACGGCCCCGATCCGGCGCAAGGAGTAGGTGGGAGTCAGGGGACCTGTGCACGGCGTCCCGTTCTGTCCGATACGGACGCACGCCGTTGCGGGATCGTTCCCCACCGGGGTGGGGTCCATGCCCGGCACCCCGTACCCTTGGGTTTTGTGTTCCGTAGCCGTTCCAAGGAAGAGAAGGCCCCCACCGGCAAGGTGACGGCGGACCTCTCCAAGCAGCCCCGCGACCCCGAGGCCCCCAAGGGCCGCCCGACGCCGAAGCGCAGTGAGGCACAGGGCCAGCGCCGCCGTGCCTCCAGCGGTGCGCCGCTGGACCGCAAGGAGGCGATGAAGCGCCAGCGCGAGGCACGCCGTGCGGACCTGGCCAAGCAGCGCGAGGCCCTCGCCAGCGGCGACGAGCGTTACCTGCCGGCCCGTGACAAGGGTCCCGTGCGGCGCTTCGTGCGCGACTTCGTCGACTCCCGCTTCTGCATCGCCGAGTTCTTCCTGCCGCTCGCGGTGGTGATCCTGGTGCTGAGCATGGTCCGGGTCGCACAGCTGCAGAACGTGGCGCTGCTGCTCTGGCTGGGCGTCATCGTGCTGATCGTCATCGACTCGATCGGTCTGGCGATGCGGCTCAAGAAGCAGCTCAAGGAGCGCTTCCCGAACGAGCCGAAGCGCGGCGCCGTCGCCTACGGCCTGATGCGTACGCTGCAGATGCGTCGGCTGCGCCTGCCCAAGCCGCAGGTCAAGCGCGGAGAGCGGCCCTGAGCACCGATTCCTCGCGGCCGTCCGGTTTCACGGCCGAGGCGTCTGCGAACTGGCTGGCCGGTGCGGGCGGACTGCGCAACACCGTCCGCCAGGAGCTCGTGGCCCGTCAGCTCGAGGAGCAGATCACCGCGCGCTATCCGGTCGGTCAGCGGCTGCGTGTGCTCGATGTCGGCATGGGCCAGGGGACGCAGGCCCTGCGGCTGGCACGCGCCGGTCACACGGTCACCGGCCTGGAGTCCGACGCCGTGATGCTGAAGGCCGCCCGTGACGCGCTCGCGGGCGAGCCGGCCGGTATCCGGGAGCGGGTCCGGCTCGTCGAGGGCGACGGCCGGGACACCGGCGTGCACTTCCTGCCGGGCAGCTTCGACGTGGTGCTGTGCCACGGGGTGCTGATGTACGTCGAGGAGCCGGACGCGATGCTCGCGGGCCTGGCCCGGATGCTTGCGCCCGGCGGTCTGCTGTCGCTGCTCGTACGCAACGGCGACGCACTGGCCGTCCGGCCGGGTATGGCCGGCGACTGGCAGACGGCTCTGGACGCCTTCGAGACGGACACCTACACCAATCGGCTGGGGCTGAAGGTACGGGCCGACCGGCTGGAGGCGCTGACGGCGACGCTTTCCGGGATCGCCGCGCCGCTGCACGCCTGGTACGGAGTGCGGATCTTCACCGACAACGTGGGCAACGAGGTCGAACTTCCGGCCGCGCAGGAGCTGGAGCGCGTGCTCGCGCTCGAGGAGAAGGCCGGCCGCACCGACCCGTACCGACGGGTGGCGGCGCTGCTGCACCTGTGCGGAGTGCGGCGGAACTGACCGCTCGGCACCGAGGCCCCGTCACCGGTGGCGCGTCGTTTCGATGCCCCTGATCGGCGGCGTATCGCGGGCCCCGGCGCGGCGGCAAAAGGGATACTCCGGGCATGGACGCATCCCGCCGCCCGGGTCGGCCGGCACGCCGGCTGCTGCTGCTCGCGACCGCCGCGCTCTGCGCGATCACTCTTTCGACGGGCTGCTCCCCCGTCTTCGGGCCCGCACCGGCGACTTCCACCGGCGCGGCAGCGCACGCCCCCGCGCCCGCCGCCGCGAGCGAGCTGGAGAACGACTACCGCCAGGTCATCAAGAACGTGCTGCCGTCGGTCGTCCAGATCGAGGCCGGGGAGAACCTCGGCTCCGGGATCGTCTACGACGACCTTGGCCACATCGTCACCAACGCGCATGTGGTGGGCCACGGCAAGGAGTTCAAGGTCACCGTCGCCACCGGTGAGCAGCCCCTGACCGCCTCCTTGGTGACGTCCTTTCCCGAGCAGGACCTCGCCGTCATCAAGCTCCGGTCGGTACCGCCGGGGCTGCGGGCGGTCCGTCTCGGCGACTCGTCCGAGGTCGCCGTCGGCCAGATCGTCCTCGCGATGGGGTCCCCTCTCGGCCTGTCGAGCAGCGTCACCCAGGGCATCGTCTCCGCGGTCGGCCGCACGGTGAGCGAGAGCGGCGAGGGCGGCGGGACAGGGGCGACGCTCGGCAACATGGTGCAGACGTCGGCGGCGATCAACCCCGGCAACAGCGGCGGCGCGCTCGTGAACCTGAGCAGCGAGATCATCGGCATCCCGACGCTGGCCGCGTCCGACCCCGGCCTCGAGGGCAGCGCGGCTCCCGGTATCGGCTTCGCGATCCCCGCCTCGATGGTGAAGAAGGTCGCCGACCAGATCATCAAGTACGGCGAGGTGAGGGACTCGGGCCGAGCGGCTCTCGGCATCACCGGCCGTACCGTGCTGGACGACGAATACCGCCCCGCCGGGGTGGCCGTGGTCTTGGTGACGAGGGGCGGCGCGGCGGAGCGGGCGGGCCTGCGGCCCGGAGACATCATCACCGGGTTCGGCAGCACGGAGATCACCACGCTCGCGTCTCTGGCCGAGGCGCTGGCGTCGCGACAGCCCGGCGAGAAGGTGTCCGTCACCGTGGAACGGGCGGGCAGCGCGCGGACGGTGGAGGTCACGCTCGGGGAGATCTGATCTTCAGGGTGCGGGGCGCGACACGGCCCCCGGGAGCCCCCGAGGCACGCCGGGTGGCGCCACGCCGGGTGGCGCGGCACCCCCGGCGCCGCAGGTCAGGACTCGTGGAGGCTCATCGGGCCGTAGATCTTCGCGCCGTCCTCCGAGAGGACGACCTGGTCCGCGCCGCCCTCCTGGAGCTGCTTCCAGTACTCGCCGATCCAGGACTCCGCGTCGCCCTGCGTCGTGAACTCCTCCGGCTCCACCGCCGGCTGGACCTCCGTACCGTCCGACTTCTCGAACCGCCACGTCCACGCCATGTGCGCCTCCCAGGTCCCTAGGGCAAGCTGATCAGTTTGCTGCCCGCAGCGTAGCCGGGCGCGCACCGCCGGGGGCGAGACGGCAGGATCAGAGGCGTGGAACTGACTCTGCTCGGCACCGGCGCGCCCGCCGGTCTCCCCCGGCCCGACTGCCCCTGCGCCGCGTGCGCCACCGCCCGCGGGCCGCAGGCGCGGGCCGCGACCGCGCTCCTCGTCGACGGCGCGCTGCTTCTCGACCTCACCCCAGGGGCCGCGCTGGCCGCGGCACGGGCGGGGCACTCGCTGGTGGGCGTACGGCAGGTGCTGCTGACGCATCCTCACGACGGACCGGCCGTGGACCTGCCCGCCGGGCTGCCGACGGCGGGCAGGGTGCCCGACGGACGGGAGTTGACGCTGATCAGCGGGCACCGGGTGCGGGCCGTGCCGATGGACCACCCCGGCACGGGGTACGAGGTGACGTCCCCCGACGGCGAGCGGCTGCTCTACCTGCCGCCGGGCGCGGCGCCGGCCGGTCTCGCGGAGGGGCTCGCCGCGTACGAGATGGTGGTCGCCGACGTGGTGGGCCGCCCCGACGCGGTGGCTCGGCTGCGCGCTTCGGGCGCGATCGGTTCGACGACGGACGTGGTCGCCGTGCACCTCGACCACGACGTGCCCTGCGGCCCTGAGCTGACGCGGCGTCTGGCCGCCTCGGGTGCCCGTGCCGTGCCGGACGGGACCACGCTGATCGTCGGCGAGTACCACGCGGTGCCGGACGTGCCGCGGCGGACTCTGGTGACGGGCGGGGCCCGTTCTGGGAAGTCGCTCGAGGCCGAGCGGCGGCTGGGGGCCTTTCCCGACGTGCTCTACGTCGCGACGGGCGGCGTCCGGGAAGGCGACACGGAGTGGGCCGCACGGATCGCCGCGCACCGCGACCGCAGGCCGGGGTCCTGGCGTACGGCGGAGACCTGCGACCTGGTGCCGCTGCTCGCGGAGGACGGGCCGCCGGTGCTGATCGACTGTCTGTCGCTGTGGCTGACGGACGCGATGGACAGGGTGGGCGCCTGGGACGACGAGCGCTGGGCCGCCGCGGGAGAGCGGGCGCTGCGCGAGCGGGTCTCGGAACTGGTCGCGGCGGTACGGGCGACGGCCCGTACGGTGGTGGCCGTGACGAACGAGGTGGGTTCCGGCGTCGTCCCCGCCACCGCCTCCGGCAGGCGCTTCCGGGACGAGCTGGGCCGGCTGAACGCGGCGTTCGCCGACGAGTGCGAGCATGTGCTCCTGGTGGTCGCGGGCCAGGCTCTCGTACTGCGCGGCTGAGTTCCGGGCGGTGCCGGTACTGTTCGGCGAATGAGCAGGCTGAATCTCGACGACTTCTCCGATCTGATCGAGCGCCCCGACAGCGGAACGCGGCGTGACGCCGAGGAACGCCGGGAGCGGCTGATCGTGCCGCCCGGTGCGCTGGGCCGTCTCGACGAGCTGGGCGAGTGGCTGGCCGCCGCGCAGGCGTCGGTCCCGGTCAAGGCGATCGAGCACCCGCGCGTGGTGCTGTTCGCCGGTGACCACGGCGTCGCCGAACTGGGGGTGTCCTCCCGGGAGTCGGGCAGCGCGTATCGGCTGGTGCACCACGTGCTGGAGGGCGCGAGCCCGGTGGCCGTGCTGGCCCGCAGGTCCGGTGTGCCGGTGCGGGTCGTCGACGCCGGCCTGGACTGCGACCCGGAACTGCTGCCCGAGGACGTCGTACGCCACCGGGTGCGACGCGGCAGCGGCCGGATCGACATCGAGGACGCGCTCACGGTCGAGGAGGCGGAGCAGGCCGTACGGCTCGGCATGGCGATCGCCGACGAGGAGGCCGACTCCGGGACCGACCTCGTGGTCCTCGGCGACCTGAGCGTCGGCGGTACGACGCCTGCGGCCACCCTGATCGCGGCGCTGTGCGGCACGGACGCCTCGGTGGTGACGGGCCGCGGCGGCGAGGGCATCGACGACCTGGCCTGGATGCGCAAGTGCGCGGCGATCCGGGACGCGCTGCGGCGGGCCCGGCCGGTGCTGGGCGACCAGTTGGAGCTGCTGGCGGCCGTCGGCGGCGCGGACCTGGCCGCGACGACCGGATTCCTGCTGCAGAGCGCGGTGCGCCGGATGCCGGTGATCCTGGACGGGGTGGTCTCGGCGGCATGTGCACTGGTCGGGCAGCGTGCGGCGTTCCGCGCGCCGGACTGGTGGCTCGCGGGCCAGGTGAGCGGCGAACCGGCGCAGGCGAAGGCGCTGGACCGGATGGCGCTCAACCCGGTGCTCGACCACGGCGTGAGGGTGGGCGAGGGGACGGGCGCGCTGCTGGCCCTCCCCCTCGTACAGGCGGCGGCCGCGCTGGCGGCGGAGCTGCCGGAGCGCGGAGCGGCGGGGGCGGCCGAGCTGCCGGAGCAGGGCCCGGAGACGGCGGCGGAGTGACGAGCCTGGGCCCGCGCCCCGGGCGGTGCGGCCGGGAGCGGTGCCCCACCGCCCGGCCGTCGCCCGCCCATCGCAAGGCGACATGCCCCATATGATCCCCTTTCATGGGAGAAGCCGGAAAAGTCCGACCATCCGGTGACGGCGCGGCAGCACGTGCCGGCACCGACCGCTCACGGCGCAGTGCCGCGTTCACCATCTGGTACGTGCGCGTCATGGCGTTCATCAACCTGGCGGGTGCCGTGTGGGTCTCGTTCGGCAACGACCTGCGCCGCCACAACGAGGACGACCACTTCACGCCGTACCTGCTCACCGCGGGCTTCGCGTCGGGCCTCTTCGCGCTCTTCCTCGCCATCACCATGCGCCGCCGCAAGCGGGCCGCCTGGATCCTCAACGTGGTGCTCTGCGGGCTCTTCCTGCTGCTCTTCGCCGTCGCCCTGACGCTTCCCGAGATCCGGCAGCACCCGCAGAACTGGATCTCCTTCCTCCTGACCGCCGCCTTCATGGCCGCGTCACTGCTCGGCCGGCGCGAGTTCTACGCCAAGGGCGACCGCTCCAACCCGAAGCTGGCGACTGGTGTCGCCGCCGGCGGGCTGCTCGTCACGTCGCTGCTCGCGGCGCTGCTCGTCACCGCGACCAACACCTCACCGGACCGCTCCACCTTCCTGGAGCGCTGGCGGTACGGCGCGATGCGGCTGGTGTCCATCGATGTCGACGACGACCGCTTCCCCACGATCACCAGCCCCGGCTGGACCGACGTCCTCATCAACATCATGTCGACGCTGCTGCTGCTCGCCGTGCTCTACGCGGCGTTCCGTTCGCGACGGGCCGTCGACCCCATCACCGAGGAGGACGAGGCCAGGCTCCGTGCCCTTCTGGAGCGGTACGGCGAACGGGACTCGCTGGGCTACTTCGCGCTCCGCCGCGAGAAGAGCGTCGTGTGGTCGCCGACGGGCAAGGCGGCCGTGGCCTACCGGGTGGTCGGTGGTGTGTCGCTCGCGTCCGGCGACCCGATCGGTGATCCGGAGGCCTGGCCGGGCGCGATCGAGCCGTGGCTGGCCCAGGCCCGCGAACACGGCTGGATCCCGGCGGTGATGGGGGCCGGCGAAGAGGCCGGGACGGTGTACGCGCGGCACGGCATGGACGCGCTGGAGCTCGGCGACGAGGCGATCGTCGAGACCGCCGAGTTCACGCTCGAGGGGCGTGCGATGCGGACCGTACGCCAGGCCTACAACCGCGTGAAGCGGGCCGGGTACCAGGTACGCATCCGCAGGCACGAGGACATCCCCGCCGACGAGATGGACGAGTTGCTGCGGCGCGCGGACGACTGGCGGGACGGGGAGACCGAGCGTGGTTTCTCCATGGCGCTGGGCCGGCTCGGTGACCCGGCGGACGGCCGCTGCGTGATGCTCGAGTGCACCGACGGCGACGGCACCCTGCGGGCGCTGCTCAGCTTCGTCCCCTGGGGGCCCAAGGGGCTGTCCCTGGACCTGATGCGGCGTGACCGGGAGGCCGACAACGGACTGACGGAGTTCATGGTGATCGAACTCCTGCAGCGCGCCAAGGAGATCCGGATCACTCAGGTCTCGCTGAACTTCGCGATGTTCAGATCGGTCTTCGAACGTGGCTCGAAGCTCGGTGCGGGACCGGTACTGAGGCTGTGGCGTTCGCTGCTCGGCTTCTTCTCCCGCTGGTGGCAGATCGAGTCGCTCTACCGCGCCAATGCCAAGTACCGACCGATCTGGGAGCCGCGTTTCATGCTCTTCGAGAAGAGCGCCGACCTGCTGCGCATCGGCCTCGCCGCCGGACGGGCCGAGGGCTTCCTGGAAGCGCCCGGCCTGCCCAAGTGGCTGCAACGCGGACATCTGGAGAGCCGGCGTTGAACACGGCGTCCGCGTTTGCGGCCCGCGAGTGGGGCCCGCTGTACGGGGCGGTCCGCGCGGCACTCGCCGCCCGGCGGTGGCGGGCCGTACCGATGACGCTCGCCGCGGTCTGCCTGACCGCCCTGCTCCATCTTGTGCAGAACCAGCCATGGGGGCTGGAACCGGTCCGTGACATCGGCTTCGTACGGGCCGAGGACCCCCTGTGGCTGACACTGCTGCGGACGCCGCTGTCGCTGTTCGTGCCGGCGCTGGACCTTCCCGTGTGGGGCGCGCTGGTCCAGATCCTGCTGGTGTTCGGCATCGCGGAGATCACGCTGGGCAGACCGCGGACGCTGGTGGTCGCCTACGGGTCGACGCTGGCGGGGACCGCGTACGCCCGGATCGGGATCGCGGTCGGCCCGGACGGTCCGCTCGGGCTGCCGGCTTCCGACGCCCAGGTTGTCGACACCGGGCCGTCGGCGGCCGTCGTCGGGCTCGCGGTCTACGTCTGCCACCGCTGTCGGGCGTGGTTGACGATGGGGCTCGTCGTGGCGGCGATGGTGGCCGAGGTCCTGGTGAAGAACAACCTCGCCGGCAAGGAGCATCTGGCGTCGATCGCGGCCGTGCTGGTCGTGTGTGCGGCGACCGAGCTGAGAAGTCGCCGGCGTCAGCGTTTGCGCGCCGGCAGCCGGTCCGGCGCACCGCCGATGAAGTCCTGAAACGCCCGGCGCGGCCGGTTCCAGCGCCGGTCGTGCCGGAACCTGCGCAGCGCGGCCCTCGCCCGGGCCTTGGGTCTGTTGCGGTAGAAGCGCCGGGCCCAGGGCGAGGAGGGCCGCGCGAGGCGCACCGCGCCGACGATTGCCACCAGCGGGACCAGCGTCCCGATGAGCGCCATGCGGCCCTTGCCCTTGAAGGCGGTGACGAGCACGAAGAGGAAGTTGGCGGCGATGGTGAAGATCAGCGAGACGCGGTCCTCGCGTTCGTCGGGCGTCAGTTCGTTGACGCCGAGCGGCACGGAGCCGCCGAGGACGAGCAGCGCGAGAGCGGCGGCGAGGACGACGGCCTCGACGCTCTGCCTGCCCTGCTCGGTCCAGTAGACGTCGTCGAGATGGAGGATCAGCGCGAACTCGTCGAGCACGAGGCCCGCGCCGGCCCCGAAGACGACGGCGCAGACCGAGGCGGAGACACCGTGCCTGCCGGTGCCGACGGCCCAGAAGCCGCCGACGATCATGAGGATGACGCCGGGCACCACATGGTGGATGTGCAGTCCGCCGGGCGAAACGTTCCTGAAAGGGCCCCTGCCCGCGCGGATCATCCGGGTGATGACGCGGGTCGCCAGGAAGGTCAGCACGAAGGAGGCCAGCGCGATGAGCATCGGGAGTTTCCCGGGCTCGACGATGTTGCGGTAAAACCAGTGACCCATGCCACCCGCTCCCGATTCGCACGTTATGCGCAATTTACCGTCCCGGGCGCCGGGCTACCCTTCGCGCGATGACTCTTCGGACTGCCGCCCCGGCCTGCGCGCACGGCATACGTTTCGCCTTCGGCACCCTGACCGTGCTCCCGGTCCGCGTCACCCGGTGGGACCGCGAGGCCGCCCGCGCCGGCATGCTCTGCGCACCGCTCGCCGGTCTGGTGGTCGGCCTGTTCGCCGCGGCGCTCGGCGGCCTGCTGATGCTGCTGGGGTCCGGCCCGCTGCTCGCCGCCGTGGCAACGGCGGCGGTACCCGCGGCCCTCACCCGGGGCCTGCACCTTGACGGCCTCGCCGACACCGCCGACGGACTGGGCAGCGGCCGACCGGCACAGGACGCGCTGCGCATCATGAAGCAGTCGGACATCGGTCCGTTCGGTGTCATCACCCTGCTCTTCGTCCTGCTCGGCCAGGTCGCGGCACTCGCGGAGCTGTACGCGCGCGGCTGGGCGACGGGCGTGACGGCCGCGGCGCTGTCCGCCGTCACCGCCCGGCTGGCGCTGACTCTCGCGTCCCGCAAGGGCGTTCCCGCGGCCCGGCCCGAGGGCCTGGGCGCGGTGGTCGCGGAGACTGTTCCCGCAAGCGCGGGAGGTGTCGCGGCAGCGCTCGTCATCGCCTGCGCGGCGGGCGCGGGTGCGCTCGTCGGCCCGTACGGCGCACTGCACTGCGCACTGGCGGTGGCGTCCGGGCTCCTGGCGGCGCAGCTGCTGCTGCGGCACTGTGTGCGGCGCTTCGGCGGGGTGACGGGCGATGTGTTCGGGGCGCTGGCGGAGACGGCGGGCACGGTGGCGCTGGTGGCGCTCGTGCTGGGCTGACGGCAGGAGCATCACAGGACCGGCGTTCAACGCGCGGGCTCCAGGGTGTGCGGGAGAGTGCCCCACGGGTGGGCGCCGGAACCGGGGACGACGCAGTGGACCGCGGCGCCCGCGCGGGCGCCGGGCGGCGCGGCGTAGACGAGATGACAGAACCGTTCCGGCGGATGAGCGGCGGTCCAGTTCGGGACGCCGGCCGTGCGGTAGGCGTCCCAGGGGCCCTCGAACGTGACCAGCAGGTCGGCGAGTTCGGCGTACGCGGGGTCGGGGTGGACGCCGTGGTTCAGCACCAGAGTCGCAGCGCCCGACGCGCGGGCCGCGTCCGCGAGCCGCCGGTAGTGGGGCAGTGCGTCGGCCCCGGAGCAGACCTGGTCGAGGAAGGCCCCGTCGGCGCCGTACCAGTCCCGGTGGCGGCCCACGTCCCGCAGCACGTCGGCGTGCGGACGGCGGCCGTAGTCGGTGTCCGTGTAGCCGAGCACGCGCACCCCGGCCCGGCGCAGCCGCGCGGCCACGGCGGCGAACCCAGGGTCGGGGGCGGTGCCGGGTCCGTCGGCCGGATTGAGCACGACCCCGTAGAGGCGCGGCGCGGCGGCGACGACGGCGTCCCAGGCGTCGGGCCGGTCGGCGGGATGCTCGTAGAAGGGCACCAACAGGCTTTTCACGGGCGGTTCCAGAGGGAGTGAGTCAGTGACGGTGATTGCGGCTCACGGTTGTACGCGAAGGCCGTCACGAGATCGCGGCGGCCGTCGTGCGTGTACTCCCGGATCAGGCTCGCGCGCGCCGTCGTCGCCGACGGGCATGTCCAGCAGGGCGGTGAAACCTTCCCTCGGGTCAGGTCGGTCCGGAGCGTCGGAGCGGCGGCGGCGTACGCGGAGGGCACGGCGCCCGCGAGCGCGACGACGGCGACGCGGCCGGGCGGGGCGCCGCCGGGCGGGGCCGAACCGTCAACCCGGCGCCGTCGGCCGTCGACCCCCGGCCGGCCCCCCGAGCGGTCACGTCCTTCGCGGACTCAGGACGCCGCGAGCCGGCGGGGCCGCTCGCCCGTGCACCGTGCAGTGCCATCCGTGTCCCCCCTCGCACACCACCCTCGACCAACGCCCCTGAGGTGCACGGAGGTTCGGCGGAGATGACGCAAAGGAGCCCCGCGCTCCGTTGCCCGAATGTGGTGAGTGTGGCTGAGCCCTCACGATCTCCCGGGCAAACATGAAAGAGACACCACGGATGAGTGAACCGCCGCCGCCGTGAGCGATACATGGGGCCGCGCGTAGGCTCTTCTCCCGTATGGGGTGTCGATCCACCTCGCCGGACCCTCGGAACTCAACGGAAGCGAGATTTCACCACCGTGACTGCTCTCACTCTCAGCACTGCAGGCGCTGCGACGCTGCGCGCCGACGCCATCGTGGTCGGCGTGGCCAAGGGCGCCAAGGGCCCGGTCGTCGTGCCGGGCGCCGAGGCCGTCGACAAGGCATTCGACGGGAAGCTCGCCTCCGTCCTCGAGACCCTCGGCGCCGGCGGTGGCGAGGGCGAGGTCACCAAGCTCCCCGCGCCCTCCGGCCTGAAGGCCCCGGTCGTGATCGCCGTCGGCCTCGGCGGCGTGCCGGAGAACGACGACACGTACAACACCGAGGCGCTGCGGCGTGCGGCCGGTGCCGCGGCCCGCGCGCTGTCCGGTTCCAAGAAGGCCGGCTTCGCGCTCCCCATAGAGTCCGTGGAGGACGCGGAGGCCATCGCCGAGGGCGCGCTGCTCGGCGCGTACGCCTTCACCGCCTACCAGGAGAACGGCAAGGACGCCAAGAAGCCGCTGGCCGAGGTCGCCCTGCTGGGTGCCAAGCCCCGCGACAAGGCGTTCAAGGCGGCAGCCGAGCGTGCGATCGCGGTCACCGAGGAGATCAACCGCGCGCGCGACCTGATCAACACTCCGCCGAACGACCTCACCCCCGAGGCCTTCGCGGCCGTGGCCACGGCCGCCGGCAAGGAGCACGGCATCAAGGTGCAGGTGCTGGACGAGAAGGCGCTCGTCAAGGGCGGCTTCGGCGGCATCCTCGGCGTCGGCCAGGGCTCGCAGAACCCGCCCCGTCTGGTGAAGCTCTCCTACACCCACTCCAAGGGCGCGAAGACGCTGGCACTGGTCGGCAAGGGCATCACCTACGACTCGGGCGGCATCTCCCTGAAGCCGGCCGGCCACAACGAGACGATGAAGTGCGACATGAGCGGCGCTGCCGCCGTGTTCGCCGCCGTCGTCGCGGCCGCCCGCCTGGGCCTCGCGGTCAACGTCACCGGCTGGCTGGCGCTCGCGGAGAACATGCCGTCCGGCAGCGCCACCCGCCCCGGTGACGTGCTGCGCATGTACAGCGGCAAGACGGTCGAGGTGCTCAACACCGACGCCGAGGGCCGGCTGGTGCTCGCCGACGCGCTGACCCGCGCCTGTGAGGAGAGCCCGGACGCGATCGTCGACGTGGCGACCCTCACCGGCGCGATGGTGCTGGCGCTGGGCAACCGCACGTTCGGCATCATGGCCAACGACGACGCCTTCCGTACCTCCATCCACGAGATCGCCGAGGAGGTCGGCGAGGCGTCCTGGCCGATGCCGCTCCCCGCCGACCTGCGCAGGGGCATGGACTCGCCGACCGCGGACATCGCGAACATGGGCGAGCGCATGGGCGGCGGCCTGGTCGCCGGCCTGTTCCTGAAGGAGTTCGTGGGCGAGGGCATCACCTGGGCGCACCTGGACATCGCGGGCCCGGCGTTCCACGAAGGTGCGCCGTACGGCTACACGCCGAAGGGCGGCACGGGGTCGGCGGTCCGCACGCTCGTGAAGCTGGCGGAGCGCACGGCCGCCGGCGACCTGGGCTGACGAGGCGGGTGCGCGTCGCTCCGGCGGCGCGCACCCACGCCGGACGGGCTGCACGGCGGCCCCGCCACCACCGGGAACAACGCTCCGCCTCCCCGCGTTGGCTACGACTCGGTAACCCGTAAAAGCGCTCAAGCTCACCATCTCAAGCTCCGGCCCCGCGTCCCGCCGCCCGTCGACAAGTGCGAAGATGGGTTCTCGGCAGGACAGGGCCCCCACCACAGGGCCGAAGACTAAGCGGCCGAATACCAGCCGCCGCCCGGTCATCGACGACCGGCGAACGGCGCACATGCATGGAGGACGTGACGTGGCGAACGACGCCAGCACCGTTTTCGACCTAGTGATCCTCGGCGGTGGTAGCGGCGGTTACGCTGCGGCGCTGCGCGGAGCTCAGCTGGGCCTGGACGTCGCACTGATCGAAAAGAACAAGCTCGGCGGCACCTGCCTGCACAACGGATGCATCCCCACGAAGGCTCTGCTGCACGCCGGCGAGATCGCGGACCAGGCTCGTGAAGCCGACCAGTTCGGTGTCAAGACCTCTTTCGAGGGCATCGACATCGCCGGTGTCCACAAGTACAAGGACGACGTGGTCTCGGGCCTGTACAAGGGTCTGCAGGGTCTGGTCGCCTCCCGCAAGGTGACCTACATCGAGGGTGAGGGCCGCCTGTCCTCCCCCACCTCCGTCGACGTCAACGGCCAGCGTGTCCAGGGCCGCCACGTCCTGCTGGCGACCGGCTCCGTGCCGAAGTCGCTGCCGGGCCTGGACATCGACGGCAACCGCATCATCTCGTCGGACCACGCCCTCACGCTGGACCGCGTCCCGCAGTCCGCGATCATCCTGGGCGGCGGCGTCATCGGCGTCGAGTTCGCCTCGGCGTGGAAGTCCTTCGGCACCGACGTCACCGTCATCGAGGGCCTCAAGCACCTGGTCCCGGTCGAGGACGAGAACTCTTCGAAGCTCCTTGAGCGCGCGTTCCGCAAGCGCGGCATCAAGTTCAACCTCGGCACGTTCTTCGAGAAGGCCGAGTACACCGAGACCGGTGTGCGCGTCACCCTCGCGGACGGCAAGACCTTCGAGGCCGAGGTGCTTCTTGTCGCCATCGGCCGCGGCCCGGTCTCGGCCGGTCTCGGCTACGAGGAGCAGGGCGTCGCGATGGACCGCGGCTACGTCCTGGTCGACGAGTACATGCAGACCAACGTTCCCACCGTCTCCGCGGTCGGCGACCTGGTCCCGACGCTCCAGCTCGCGCACGTCGGCTTCGCCGAGGGCATCCTGGTGGCGGAGCGGCTGGCCGGTCTCAAGACCGTCCCGATCGACTACGACGGCGTGCCGCGGGTGACGTACTGCCACCCCGAGGTCGCCTCCGTCGGCATCACCGAGGCCAAGGCCAAGGAGATCTACGGTGCGGACAAGGTCGTCGCCCTGAAGTACAACCTCGCGGGCAACGGCAAGAGCAAGATCCTCAAGACCGCGGGCGAGATCAAGCTCGTCCAGGTCAAGGACGGTGCCGTGGTCGGCGTCCACATGGTCGGTGACCGGATGGGCGAGCAGGTCGGCGAAGCGCAGCTGATCTACAACTGGGAGGCTCTGCCGGCCGAGGTCGCGCAGCTCATCCACGCGCACCCGACGCAGAACGAGGCACTCGGCGAGGCCCACCTGGCCCTGGCCGGCAAGCCGCTGCACTCCCACGACTGATCAGTCCGGGCGCGACGACCACTTCCGCACCATTCGTAAGGAGCAACTGAAACCATGGCGGTTTCCGTAACCCTTCCGGCGCTCGGCGAGAGCGTCACCGAGGGCACTGTCACCCGCTGGCTGAAGGCCGAGGGAGAGCGCGTAGAGGCCGACGAGCCGCTGCTCGAGGTGTCGACCGACAAGGTCGACACCGAGATCCCCGCCCCGGCCGCCGGAGTGCTGGCGTCCATCAAGGTCGCCGAGGACGAGACCGTAGAGGTCGGCGCCGAGCTGGCCGTCATCGACGACGGCACCGGCGCGCCCGCTGCCGCGCCGGCTCCGGCCGCCGCGAGAAGGGCTACAGCTCCAAAGCCATCCGGACCTGGCTCCGGCGCCGGGGCATCGCCCACACCGTCCCCGAACGAGCCG
>NZ_JBEXRZ010000086.1:0-29250 GCF_040613325.1 Streptomyces sp. NPDC006283
CACCACCCCCCTCCCCCCCCCCCCCTCTCTTCTGTGGGGGGCCCGGGGGCCCCCCCCCCCGGGCCCCAGCGCGCGCCCCCCGCTTCGCGCTACTCGCGCACCGTCGCCGTCGACGACATGTCCGGATACCGGTCCCCCGACACCCGCTCCCCGATCGGCTCCAGCACCGCCAGTTCCTCCTCCGTCAGGACGACCCGCGTCGCCGCCACGTTCTCCCGCAGCCGCGCGGCCTTCCGCGTCCCCGGGATCGGAACGACCGTCAGACCGTGCACGTCCGCCCGCTGCTGCACCCACGCCAGCGCCACCTGCGCCGCGCTCGCGCCGTGCGCCGCCGCGATCTTGTGGACGGGCTCCAGCAGGGCCGCGTTCGTCCGGGCGTTCTCGCCGGTGAAGCGCGGCTGGTGGCGGCGGAAGTCGTTCTGCGCCAGGTCCTTGCCGGCGTCCGTGAACGCGCCCGTGAGGAAGCCCCGGCCGAGCGGCGAATACGGCACCAGCGCGACACCGAGTTCGGCCGCCGCGCCGACCGCGCTGCGTTCGACGTCCCGGCTGAACAGGGACCACTCCGACTGAAGGGCCGCGATCGGGTGCACGGCGTGCGCTTCGCGCAGTTCCGCGCCGGTGACCTCGCTCAGCCCCAGGTGCTTGACGAGGCCGCGTTCGACCAGTTCCGCCATCGCGCCGACGGAGTCGGCGAGCGGCACGGCCGGGTCGCGCCGGTGCATGTAGTAGAGGTCGATCACGTCGACGCCGAGCCTGCGCAGACTCGCCTCGACCGCCGTGCGGATGTACGCGGGGTCGTTGCGCACCGCCCGGAAGTGGGGGTCGTCGCTGCGCACTATGGCGAACTTCGTGGCGAGCGTGATCTCGTCGCGGTGGGCGGCGACGAACGGCGCGAGGAACTCCTCGTTGGCGCCGCGCCCGTAGACGTCCGCCGTGTCGAAGAGCGTGACGCCTTCGGCGAGTGCGACCTCGAGGGTGTCTCTCGCAGCGGCCTCGTCGGTGTCGCCGTAGAACTCGCTCATGCCCATGCAGCCCAGGCCCTGGACTCCTACGAGCGGTCCGCCCGTGCCGAGACGCGCCTGTGGGATCTTGCTGTTGCTCATCACTGGGGGTCAGACCCTCTCCGACGCCGTACGGGCGTCCGCGTAGAACTTGATCTTGTGGTCCAGTACGGCCAGCGTGTCCTGGAGTTCGGCGATCCGCTCGAGGACGTCGCGCCGGGTGCGCTGCAGCAGTTCCGCCCGCGCCTCGAAGGTGGCCTCGCCCTCCCTGACCATTTCGGCGTACGTGACCATGTCGGCGACGGGCATCCCGGTCAGCCGCAGTTTGCCGACGAAGGCGAGCCAGTCCAGGTCGCGGTTGCTGAACCGCCGCTGGCCGGTGTGCGACCGGTCGATGTGCGGCATCAGCCCGATGCGTTCGTACCAGCGCAAGGTGTGCGCGGTGAGTCCGGTGAAGGCGGCGACCTCGCTGATCGTGTAGCGGTCCTGTCCGTCGGGACGTGGGTGGGCGCTCGGTGCGGCTGCGCAGAGATCGGTCCGTGCCGGGGTGCTCTCGATCACCGTCATGACCTCAACGCTAAAACCTTGGAGTGCACTCCAAGCAAGCAGAATCGGGTGGCATTCTCGGCGCGGTCCCAATTAGCCTGCCCGACCATGAGTGCATCCCGCCGCGCCGTGCCCGCAGATGCCGAGGAGCTCGTCCGCCTCCGCAAGGTCATGCTGGACTCGGTCACCGGGGCAAACCCCGATGTCGGTTGGCAGCCGGCGGCGGTGGCGACGCTGCGCGACCGGCTGGCGGACCCCGACAGCACCCTGACCGCCTACGTCGTCGACCGGCCCGACGGCGGGCTCGCGGCGTGCGCGGTGGGCACCGTCGAGTACCGGCTCGGCGGCCCGGGCTCCCCGGACGGCGCCTGCGGCTATGTCTTCAGCGTCGCCACGGACCGGGACATGCGCCGCCGCGGGTACTCACGGGGGTGCCTGGAGGGGCTGCTCGGCTGGTTCCGCGAGCGGGGCGTCCGCAAGGTCGACCTGCGGGCCTCGCCGGAGGGGGAACCGCTGTACGCCTCGCTGGGCTTCGTCCGCACCCCGGACCCGGCGATGCGGCTCAGCCTCTAGGCCGGGTCCGACACTCTCTTCGCACCGTTTAGGCTCGTACGCATGCAGAGCCTGGCGATGATCGAGAACTGGCCGGTACCGACCGCGGCGGCCGCCGTCGTACGAGCGGACGGCACGGTCGCCGGTTCGTACGGTCCGACCGGCCACCGCTTCCCCCTCGCCTCCGTCACCAAGCCGCTCGCGGCCTACGCGGCGCTCGTCGCGTACGAGGAGGGGGCGATCGAGCTCGACGAGCCGGCCGGCCCCGAGGGCTCCACGGTCCGGCATCTGCTCGCCCACACCTCCGGTCTCGCCTTCGACGAGCACCGCGCCATGGCCGCGCCCGGCACCCGCCGGCTGTACTCGAACGCGGGATTCGAGGTGCTCGGCGACCACATCGCCAAGGCGACCGACATCCCCTTCTCCGACTACATCCGCCAGGCGGTGCTGGAGCCGCTCGGCATGACGGCGACGGCCGTCGACGGCTCCCCCGCCAAGGACGGCGTCTCCACCGTCGACGACCTGGTGCGGTTCGCGGCCGAGGTGCAGGCGCCGCGGTTGCTGGACGCCCGTACGGTCCTTACCGCCATGTCGGTCGTGCACCCGGGGCTGTCCGGGATACTGCCGGGCTACGGGAACCAGAAGCCCAACGACTGGGGTCTCGGTTTCGAGATCCGCGACGCCAAGTCCCCGCATTGGACGGGACTTTCGTCCTCGCCGCGCACCTTCGGCCACTTCGGCCAGTCCGGCACCTTCCTGTGGATCGATCCGGACGCCCGGGCGGCGTGCGTGGCGCTGACCGACCGGGACTTCGGGCCGTGGGCGGTCGAGGCGTGGCCGCCGTTCACTGACGCGGTGCTGTCCGAGCTGCGGGGCTGACCGTCGGCGAGGGGCCGTCCCGGTCCGAGCCGGGCGTCGGTGCCGGAGCGGACCGGGCGTCGCAGTAGGCCGGTGACAGGGTGACGTCCGCGCCCTTGAGCCTGACCTGGACCGTGCCCTGGGCGCTCTCGGCGTACGCGATCGTGCAGACGAGCTGACGTTTGGCCAGGCCGGGCAGACTGCTCAGCCGTGCCGGCAGGACTGCCTCCACGACGCCGCCGGACACGGTGATCTTCCGCACCGCGGTCGGCGCGGGCATCCCGGGCGCGTTGCGCAGCCCGGCCCGCCGTTCGGCCTCGTTCGGGCCGGCCAGCAGCGCGGCAACGGTCTTCTCGGTCGCCGGGCGGACCGGTAGGGACGGCTCGGACTGGGTGTACTCGCCGCCGAAGCCGCTCTCGAACCGTTGGTCGACGACCCGCGGCACCGGCGACAGGTGGCCCTCCGGCGACAGGAAGAAGAGCAGCATCCGTACCTCGCGGGCGGGCAGTACGTCGATCGTCGCCGGTCCGCCGGCCTCGATGACGTCCGTCCCCTGGATGCCGATTCCGCATGCGGTGAGCGGCAGCAGTGCCGCGAGCACGGCGGCCGTGCGCAGGGTCCTTCTCATGCTGGCACCTCTCCGGCTTCTGGGCCGCCCCGGAGCGGGATCGCGACCGTGAACACGGCCCCGCCGTGCGGCCCGTTGCCGGCCCGGACGGTGCCGCCGTGGAGTCGCACGTTCTCCAAGGTGATCGCGAGCCCGAGACCGCTGCCCGCCGACCGCGTACGGGCCGCGTCGGCCTTGTAGAACCGGTCGAAGATGTGCGGCAGCACGTCGGGCCGGATGCCGGGCCCGCTGTCGGCGACCTCGGTCACGAGCATGTCCTCGCTGACGGACATGCTCACGGTGACGGGCTCGGCTCCGTGGCGCAGGGCGTTGCCGACGAGGTTGGCGACGACGACGTCGAAGCGGCGCGGGTCGAGGCGGACGCGTACGCCCTCGGGCAGTTCGGTGTGGACGCGACCGTCCCAGTGCCGGTTGTGCAGGGTCTTGTGGACGGTCTCCGCGGCGTCGACCTCGTCTGTGTTCAGTTCGGCCGCGCGTGCGTCGAAGCGCGAGATCTCCATCAGGTCCTCGACGAGGTCGGCGAGTTTGCCGGTCTCCGCGCTGATGAGCCGCACCGCGCGGGCGGTGTCCGGGTCGAGGCCGGCCGCGTCCTCGTCGAGGACCTCGGTGACGGCGAGCATCCCGGCGAGCGGGGTACGCAGTTCGTGAGAGACGTCGGAGGCGAAGCGGCGGGCCCGGGCCTCGGCCTGCTGGAGCTCGTCGACGGACCGTTCGAGTTCGCCCGCCGACTCGTTGAACGTCCTTGCCAGGTCGGCGAGTTCGTCGCGGCCCCGGACCTTGATCCGGGTGTCGAGCCTGCCGCTGCCCATGGACCGGGCCGCGCCCCGCAGTTCGCGTACGGGCCGCAGGACGCTGCGCGCGGCGAGCAGGGCGGGCACGAGGGCGACGGCGAGGCCGGGCAGGGCACCGTCGCGGGCGGCGGTGAGGAGGGCGTCGACGTTGGCCTGTTCGTCGGTCATCCGCATCACGGCGAACAGGACGAGCCCACTGGGCAGGGACGTGCCCTCGCCGGTCCGGGCGGTGACCGGCATACCGATGGTCAGATACGGGGTCCCGTCGCTGACGACCCGCTGGAAGCTGCCGTGCGCGGAGGTGAGCGCGGCGCGCCGCAGCTCGGGGGTGATGACGGTGGAGGTGGGGTTCTGGCCGGAGGAGATCCGCAGGGATCCGTATTCGGCGAACACGACCCACGGGTGCGGTTTGGACTTGCTCGCTATGTTGAACAGCAGCTCGCGGAGCGGCTGCGGATCGACGGGCAGCCCGGTGCCGAGCCCCTCGACCTGCTCGCGGAAGGAGACGACGGCGGTGTCCTGGGCACTGGCGAGCACGGCGCTGCGCGCCTCCCGGTAGGTGAGCGCGGCGGTGGTCCCCGCGCTGACGAAGGCGACCAGCAGGAACGCGAGCACCAGGCGGGTGCGCAGTCCGAAGGGTGCGATCCGCCGGAGCCGCGGGCGGGCGGTCACAGCGGCCCGAAGCGGTAGCCGAAGCCCCGCAGGGTCTGTATGTAGCGCGGACTGCCAGGAACGTCCTCGATCTTGTTGCGCAGCCGGCGTACGCAGGCGTCCACCAGTCGTGCGTCGCCGTGGTAGCTGTGCTCCCACACGTGCTCCAGCAGCTGCTGGCGGCTGAACACCTGCTCCGGTGCGGCCGAGAGGTGCAGAAGCAGTTTCATCTCGGACGGGGCGAGGGCGAGCCGCTCGCCGTTCTTGGCGACGGTGAGACCGGCGCGGTCGATGGCGAGTTCGCCGTGGAACTCGACGGCGGGCCGTCCGGCGCCCGGCGCCTCGATCCTGCGCAGGACGGCGCGGATGCGGGCCTCGATGACCTCGGTGCGGGCCGGTTTGACGATGTAGTCGTCGGCGCCCGCCTCGAGGCCGATGACAACGTCGAAGTCGTCGCCGCGGGCCGTGAGCATGATGATCGGCAGCTGGCTGTCCTCCCGCACCCGGCGGCAGACCTGCACCCCGTTCATGCCGGGCAGCATCAGGTCCAGCAGCACCAGGTCGGGCCGGAACTCGCCGAGCGCGGCGAGCCCGGCCTCACCGGTGGCGGCGGTCCGCACCTCGTGGCCGCGGCGGCGCAGCCCTAGTTCGACCCCCTCACGCACGGAGGGGTCGTCTTCGATGAGGAGCACGCGAGGCATGTGCGCAGTATCCCTGGGGTCGGAAGTGGATCGTCCTCAGGACCGGCCGCGGCGGAGGCGGGCGGTCGCGCCGCGGACGAGGGACTCGACCTCGGCGAGACGGAGAGGGCGGGCGAGGAGCACGAACACGGCGCCGATCACGAGCACCCCGGCCGCGGTCGCCGCGGCGGCGCCGGCCGGGGCCGCCCAGCGGGCGGCGACGTGTCCGAGCAGCGTCGCGGGCACGGCCGCGAGCAGCAGCCGCGCCTGTGCGGCGGCGGTGGCGGAACGCCACGGACGGCCGGTCGCGGGGTGCGCTCCGGGGCTCGGGTGCACTCCGGGACTCGGGTCCGCTCCGGACCAGGTCACCGGGTCGCCCGGCAGGCTGGCCTCCTTCGGCGCCGCGCGCTGCGCGAGGCGGCGGTGGAGCACCAGCGCCGTGACGGCCCAGCCGGCCCACAGGGCGAGCGAGTACGCCCCGGCGATACCGGTCACCGCCCAGCGGGCGGGGAGGACCAGGTAGGCGGTCACGGACAGCCCCGCGTTGAGGCCCGCGATCACCAGATTGAGGAGGAAGGGCGTGCGGGTGTCGGACAGGGCGTAGAAGGTGCGGGAGAGGACGTACTGCCCCGAGAAGGCGATCAGGCCGGGTGCGAACGCCATCAGCGTGCCCGCCATGACGGCGATGTCGTGCGCGTCCGTCTCGCCGTACTGGAAGACCAGCGCCATCACGGGTTGCGCGAGTGCCAGCAGCACGCATGCCGCGGGGACGACGGCCGCGGCGCTGTTGCGCAGGGCGTACGACACGTCGCTCCGTATCCCGGCCGTGTCGCCGTCGGCCGCCGCCGCGCTCAACCGGGGCATCAGCGCGGTCACCAGCGACACGGTGATGATGCCGTGCGGCACGGCCCAGAGCAGATAGGCGTTGTTGTACGCGCTGAACCCGGCGCCGCCGTCGACGCCTTCAGCGTGCGCGCTGAGGCCGGCCGCCGTGGCCAGCCGGGTCGTGACCCAGTAGGCCGCCTGGTTGGTGAGCACCAGCAGCACCAGCCAGCCCGCCGCGCGCAGTGGCCGGGTGAGCCCGCTGCCGCGCCAGTCGAAGCGGGGCCGGAAACGGAAGCGGGCCGCGCGCAGCGCGGGCAGCAGGGCGAGGGCCTGGACGGCGATGCCCGCGGTGGTGCCCCAGCCGAGCAGAGCGGTCTCGGCCGCGTTGAGCGAGCCGCCGTCGCCGGTCGCGAGATACAGGCCGAAGACGGCGATGACGACCACGTTGTTGAGGACGGGCGTCCACATCATCGCGCCGAATCGGCCGCGGGCGTTGAGGACCTGGCCGAGCAGGGTGAACAGGCCGAGGAAGAAGATCTGCGGCAGGCAGTAGCGGGCGAAGGCGACGGTCATGGCCGCCTGTTCGTCCGTGTAGTCGGTGTACGCGTCGACGATCGCCGGTGCCGCCCAGACCGCGGCGGCGGTGATCGCCAGCAGCGCGACGACGCAGACGGTCAGCAGCCGGTCCGTGTAGGCGGCGCCGCCGTCCTCGTGCTGCTTGGCGGCCTTGACGAGCTCGGGCACGAAGACGGCGTTGAGCGCTCCGCCGAGGAGCAGCATGTAGACGATGGTGGGTACGGAGTTGCCGACGGCGTACCCGTCGGCGGTCAGGCCGAGCCCGAGCGCGGCGGCGACGACGGCGGACCGCACGAACCCGGTCGCCCGGGAGACGACGGACCCGGCGGCCATGATCGCGCCGCTCCGCAGCACGGACGGGCCCCGGGACGGTGCCGCCTCTCCAGCCGCCTCGGCGGACTTCTCGCCGGACATCTCTTCGGGCTTTTCGCCGGACTTCTCGTCGGACTTCTCGCCGGACGCGGCTGTCGTTGTGCTCCCCGCGCTCATCGACGCGCCAGATACGTCTGAAATGCCCGGTACAGCGCGTGGTTGGCCGTGCCGTCCAACGGTCTCTCCCATTCCCCCAGGGTCTCGACGACCTCGCCTCCGGTGCCGAGCTTCCAGCGCAGCAGCCCGTACGGCCGGTCGTCGGGGTCGAGGGTGGAGGGTACCCCGCGCATGTCGTAGACGTCGGCGCCGAGTGCGTGGGCGTCGAGCATCATCCGCCACTGGAGCAGGTTGGACGGGCGGACCTCACGACGGTGGTCGGCGGAGGCGCCCGTCTGGTACCAGACGCGGCGACCCACACGGACCATGGTGTGCGCGGCGAGTATCTCGCCCTCGTGGCGGGCCAGGTAGAGCTGCATCCGGCCCGGCTCCTCCGCGTTGAGAGCCGCGTACTGGCGCTCGTAGTACCCGAGCGACCGCCCGAGCCGAAAGCCGTCGCGCTCCTCCGTGATCCGCAGCAGCCGGTAGAACTCGGGCAGTTCGGCCGCGCTGCCGACCACGACCTCGACCCCGGACTTCTGCGCACGCCGGACGTTGCGCCGCCACTCCTGGTTGAGCCCGGCCCACAGGTCGTCCGTGGTGCGTCCGGCGAGCGGGACCCGGAAGACGTGGCGCGGCTGCGCGTCCCCGTCCTCCTCGCCGCCACACCGCGACCAGCCCCGCGCCCGCAGCCGCTCCGCGACCGCCGTGCCCAACGGGTCCACCTCGCTCGCGAGGACGTCGGCCAGCCGCCGGCCGGGCCCCGTCGCCGCCTTGAGCCGGGCCGCGCTCCAGCGGCGGTACGCGGGCGAGGGCCCGATCCGCACGGCGAACGCACCGGCCGCGCGCAGGTGCCGCAGCAGCGGATCGAGCCAGCTGTCGACGCCCGGGTCCGCCCAGTCGGCGACCGGCCCTTCCGGCAGGTACGCGAAGTACTTCCGCGTGCCGGGCAGTTGACGCAGCAGGACGAGCGCGACACCCGACAGCCTGCCGGACGCCGGGTCCGGCCCCCACCCGAGGAGCTGGGAGCGCCAGCCCTCCTTGACCTGCGCCCAGGACGGGCACTGCAGAAAGCCCGCGCCGAGGTCCGCCCCCGTACGGGACGCCAGGAACGCGTGGTACGCGGCGGCGGTGATGGGCCCCAGCGGGGTTTCCTGGCCGCGGGCGGCCGTCACGAGCAGCGCTGACACGGTGTGAGCCTCTCTCTGGGGAATGCCGAGGATGCTCACAGGCGTCCGTGACCGCTCCGCGCGCCGAATGTGACCGGACGATGACCGTTCCGCCGCAGTCGCCGTCACATGGCCGCAGCCCCGCTCACCTGCGGTTCCTCCGCTCTACAGTCACCGGTACATCCACTTCTCGTGACGGGGGAATCCGTTGAGCCACATACGTGTGCGCATAGCGGCGGTTGCAGTACTGCTCGCGCCGCTCGCCGCCTGTTCGTCCGGATCCGGCACGCCGGCCGCGGACGCCAAGGGCGGCGGCACGAGGGCGGCCGAGGACCGCCCCGCGACCGTGACCGTGAAACCGAAGGGCGAGGGCGTGAAGGCCGGTGAGACGGTGAAGGTCACCGCGGCGGGCGGCACCCTCATCTCGGTCACCGTCGCCGACGCCAAGGGCCGCACCCTCGGTGGCAAGGTCGCCGCCGACGGCGCGAGTTGGACCTCCGAGCGCAAGGCGGCACCCGGCGCCTCGTACACGGTCACCGCCACGACCACCACGAAGGCCGGCACGAAGAGCACCACCAAGTCCAGCTTCAGCACCGCCGAGGCCGACAAGGTCAACAAGGTGGACTGGCGGCCGGGCGCGAAAGCAGTTGTGGGCATCGCCCAGCCGATATCCCTCGTCTTCGACAACCCGGTCACCGACAAGGCCGCCGTCGAGAAGCAGTTGAAGCTCACCACCTCGAACGACACCGAGGGTTCCTGGGGCTGGCTGGAGGACTACTCCGGCCGCGACCGGATCGACTGGCGGCCCAAGGAGTACTGGAAGCCCGGCACCAAGGTCACCCTGGACGCCCGGCTGAACGGCACCGACTCGGGCAAGGCCGGCGGCTGGTTCGTCCGCGACTACACGACGAGTTTCACCGTCGGGGCCAGGCAGATAGTCAAGGTCGACCTCGACAACCACAAGCTGACCCTGGAGCGCGACGGCCGCACGGTGCGCACCATCCCCGTCTCCGGAGGCACCCCCGGCGGCGACAAGCGGTCGTGGCGCGGCACGACGGTCCTCATGTCGAAGGAGGGGACCATCAACATGAACTCCGAGACGGTCGGCCTCGCGGACGCCTACGACAAGATGGTCGACTACTCGATGCGCCTGACCTGGTCGGGCATGTACGCCCACGCGGCGCCCTGGAACGACAAGTGGATGGGCAAGGCCAACAGGAGCTCCGGCTGCATCGGCATGAGCGACGCGAACGCCGACTGGTTCTACGCACAGGTCCGCCCGGGCGACCCGTTCGAGATCACCGGCAAGGACACCAAGGGCGTCCCGGCCCCCGGCAACGGCTTCGGCGCATGGAACGTCCCGTGGGCGGACTGGCAGGCGCGGAGCGCTCTGCGCTGACGCCGTGTGGGGCGGGCGACACCGGACCGGTGCCGCCGCCCCACATGGGGACTGCCTCAGACCGTGGCGCCCTCCGACACCGCCGCCTCCGCCTTCCTCGCCGCCTCCGCCGTCTGCGCCGCCCCCGCCAAGCGGACCCGCAGCGCGGCGTTCTCCGCCTCCAGGACAGCGATGCGCTGACGCGCGAGTACAGCTCCGTGGCGCGGCTCCGACAACATCGTGCTTGCGCCAGCCTCCGGCGCATCCAGGAAAAGGACCGGGTCGGCTCCGATTTGGTTGTAGATGGAGGTGGGGCGTCAGGAGCCGTCCCCGGCCTTCGCCACGCACTCGAACCACACGGTCTTGCCGCGCGTATTGATTACGCTGAGCTACGGAAAGAACCGAACGCCGCGAGGCGTTGCAGGCCGGAGGTGCCGCCGCAGCCACCATCCAATCGCTCGACCCCAGCGCTTCCCCGCTCGACCACTACGGCTGGGAACTCCGCCGCCAACGCGAGGCCCACGGCCTCAGACAGGGCCAGCTCGGCGACATCATCTTCTGCACGGGCTCGCTCATCGGCCGGATCGAGACGACGAAGAAGGTCCCGACGCGCGACTTCTCGGAGCGGGTGGACGCGGCGCTCGGCACGGACGGGGCGTTCTCCCGCCTGGTGGGCCTGGTGCTGCGCACCAACTCCCCAACTGGTTCCAGCCGTACGCGGAGATGGGACGAAATCCTCGCCTTCCTGACCGACTGCCTGCTCCCTTCGGAGCGCTGAGAGGATCAGGACTTGTCCTGAGCTACGAGCACCGCGGTCTGCGCCGCAACATCGGTAACGGCACCCGTCACGGCGAAACGAGGCCGAGGGCGGTATCCGTGGAAGACCGGGATACCGCCCTCGGCGATCGTGCTCAGCAGTCAGTTCCCGCGCGGCATGACCTGGAGAGTGCCGTCATCGACAACGAACTCGTTGTACCCGAATCGCTCGCCCAACACGCGGTAACGAAGGTGCTGTGACTCGCTGATCGGAACCAGGTACGCCTTGAGAACCCGCAGGAAAAGCCGGAACCCAAGGTCGGGGTCGACCTCGATGACGACGCGTTCCAGCGACGGGACCACTTCCGGCACCGCATAGTAGGGGTCGTCGGCAGTGGTGCGCTCCAGTTCCGATGCGATGGTTCGCACCTCGGCGAGGACCGCGTCCCTCAGTTCCGGATCGCAGACGGGCGCAGGAGGGAGGGCGTCGAATCGCGGTTCGTCCCTGCGAATGCGTTCCTCGCAGACGTCCACGATCTGGCGGAGCCAGTCGCGTCCGTCCATCCATCGCTCATCCGGGTCGAACTTGGAGCGCACGGCCGCACACCACAGGATGTCGATCACCCTGGTCGGCAGGGGTGACTCCAGCAACCGGACGGCGTCTTCCCGGAGGGTCGGTGCGTAGGCTCCCTCGCCCCAGTCCGCGGCGTCCACCGCAATTTCCAGCGGAGTGAACTCGAAGATGCTGCCGTACCACTTGGTGAGGCCGCTGAGACCGAAGTCGATCCAGATGTCCTTGCGATCCATGACTAGGTGACTCTCATTCCGGATGCGACGTGTAGACCATGTACCCGGGCTTGTGCCGGGACCTCTTCAGGGTGATGGAGACCCAGTTTCCGGCTGGACGAGCGTCCGCAACGCCAGTGTGAGGGTAGATGGTCCCGAGTGAGCCCGGGGTGTCCAGCTGGACCTTGAACGACTTGAGGTGCGCCGCGCTCTCCGAGTCCTTGGGAGTGTTCTTCATCCACGTCTCCAGCTCCTTCCTGTGAGTCGCGTACCACTTCGCGAAGGCCGCGTCCACAGAGGCCTGGGCCGTTGCGAGGTCCTTCCAGACGCTCGTGACTCCCGGGTGGCCGGGGATCCTTCGCATGTCGTCGACGGCCTTGTCAACGGCTTGCTGCGGGCTGGGGTTCACATGATCCCTGATCGTGTGGGCGCCCCGGTCTCCCTCGTGCAGCGTGAGGTTCAGGCAGTTGTGAACGAGCACGTCGTCCGGCCGCTGGCCCGTCGTGCGCACGAAGAAAGTGTGCATGTCGTCGACGGTGAGGTCGTAGACCGTGCGCGGAGCCAGGCCCGAGCGGTCACGGAGGGCCGTCAGCGCGCGAACGGAGCCGTCCGGGGTGCGCAGGCGGTCACCGACGCTCAGGTCGGAAACCAGCGTCCAGCCACGACCAACGACGTAGAACTTGTGGCCCGCGGTGCTGGTCAGCGTGCCACCGTCGGCGATGGTGAGGTCGACCAACCGCTCGGTGTCGTGCTGGAAGGTGTTGGTGACCTGCCGGGCCCGCAGCGTGCCGGATACCGGATCCGTGGCCTGGACGAAGTCACCCACGCCCACCTGGCTAATGGGCCGGTGTGAACCGTCCGCCATCAGCACCGGGGTCGCGGCGGGGAAGCTGTTGCGCGTGCAGGCCGTGAACGCGTCCTCGTAGACGTTCACCGAGCGTTCGAGCATGGCGAGGGTCGCGGGGTCCAGGTCGAGGGCCTTGAGCGCCTTGAACGCGTCACGGACACCGACGCCGGTCTTCATGGCGGCGTCCAGCGCGCGGATTCCCTCGAAGACCTTGCCGAACGCCTTGCCGGGGATGAAGTTGGACGCGGCCCAGGCGCAGGCGCCGGCGCTGCCGTGCCAGCAGTCGACGAAGTCCTGGACCAGGACTGCCTTGATGAGCTTGTAGGCGAGAGTCTGTTGGATCAGCTCCAGCTTCGTGAAGTACCGGGTGACGTCCTTCTTCAGACCCGGGATGCGCTTGCTCTCGATGAGAAGAGTGTCCTGCGGCGGGCAGGCGCCAGCAGAGGCCGTCGTCTCGGGGTTGGTGCAGAGGAAGAAGTCGACCACCGCGCTGAAGGTGACCGTGAACGTGGTGGTGCAGCCTTCGAAACCGACGGTGATCACGCAGGGCTCATGCTGCTTGGCGTCGGTGATCTCGATGCTGTCTTCGTCGACGACGTACCACGTGCCGCCGACTCCGGTGCCCGCACCGGTGGAGACCTGCTTGTTCGCAGCGTTGCGTGCGGCTTCCTCCGCTGCCTTCTGCGCCTCCTTCGCGTACTTCAGTGCGTCCTTGGCGGCCTGTTCGGCTTCGGTGGCGGCGGTGGCGGCGCGGTCGGCGGCTGCACGTGCATCCTTGGCGGACTGCTCGGCCGCGGTTGCGGCGTCGCGTGCAGCCTGGGCGTCGAGGGCGGCCTGGTCGGCGGAGTCCCGGGCGTCCTTGGCATAGCCCTCGGCACGGCCTGCGGCCTTGTCGGCGGCTGCGGCGTCGGCTGTGGCCTGGCGGTCGTACTCGATCGTGCGGGCCAGAGACGCCGATGCCTTGGCGGCGGCTGCGGCGGCGCCGGCCGCGTAGCCGAGGGCCTCCTTCGAGTAGGTGCGAGCGGTTGCCGCGTGCGCGGCGGCGTTGGCCGCGTGTTGGTAGGCGATCTTCGTGTCGCCCTTCGCCTGCTCGGCGAGGTTCTTCGCCGCTGCCGCTTCGGCCTGTGCGTTCTTGGCGTGGGCGTCGGCGACGGCCTTCTGCTGTTCGGCGATCGACTTCGATGCCTGCCCGGTCAGCACGACCAGGCTCGCGGCCGAGTCGGTGGTGACATACGGGGAGCCGAGCTGGATCGCGTCGTTCGCCGGCTTGGCGACCTGCGCGGCGGCGTTCCCGGCGTCGACAGCGGCCTGGGCGGTGACGTGGGCGAAGCCCGCCGCCTTCGCCGCCGCCGCCAGCGCCTTGACGACCTCCTTGCTCGCCTCGTCCGCGTGGGACTTGGCGGTCTTGGCCAGCTTCTCCGCCTCCTGCGCCAGCTTGACCGCGGTCTTGGCCTCGGCGGAGGCGTGCTCGGAGGCGTCGATGGCGTCCGCGGCGGCGCTGGTCGCGGTCCGCACGGCGGCGTCGGCCTTCACCTTGGCGGCCTGGGCTGCGTCCGCGTTCGAACGGGCCCGCTTGGCCGCCGCCTCGGCACGGGTCGCCGCGGCATCTGCCTCGGCCGCCGCCTCGGTCGCGGCATCCGCCGCGGTGCGGGCACGGCCGGCTGCCGCCTCGGCGTCGTCGGCATGCGCTGCCGCGGCGTCCGCCGCGGCCCGGGACTCCTTGGCGTTCGCCTCGGACTCGTGGGCCTCGGCGAACGCCTCCTTCGCGTCCGCCTTGGCCCGGGCCGCGTCTGCCTTCTGCTCCGCGTCCCACGCGTCGTCCCGCAGCTCGCGGGCCTTGTCGCGAGCCTTGACCGCGCCATTCTTCTTCTCGACCGCGGTCGCCTCGGCAGCTTCCGCCTTCTCCTTGGCGTCTTTGGCATTCGCCGCCTCGGCCTGCGCAGTCTGCTTGTGCTGTTCGGCTTCGGCCTGCTTGGCGGCGGCGGTGTCCTTCTCCGCCTTGGCCGTCTTCTCCTCGGCCTCGGCCGCGAGCCGCTTGGCGTGCGCCTCGGCGGCAGCCGCCTTCGCGTCCGCCTCCGCCTTCACGGTCTCGGCGAGCTTCGCCTCCGCGGTCTCCTTGTCCTTCTTGGCGTTGTCCCGGTGCAGCTTGGCCGCGTCCGCCGCCGCCTTCGCCTGCAACTCCGCCTTGTGCGCGGCCTCCCTGCGGAACTCCGCGTTGACCTGCGCGGCCTGAGCCAGCGCACGCTGCGCGATGGTCTTGCTGTCACCGGCGGCGGCACGGGTGGCCGCCTCAGCGGTCTCGCCGGCCTTCACCATCGCCGTCAGCGCGGCCACGGCTCCCTTGGTGACCTGCGCCTTCTGCTGACCGACGAGAAGACCACGACCCCGCGGCGCACCAGCGGCATCCGCGATCCCGTAGGCGGCCTGCTCGGCGGCGTCCGACGTGGTGGCCGACTTCTTGGCGTTCGCCAGCTGGGTCTTGAGCGCGGCCAGGTGCTTCTTCGCCTCCGCCTGGCTGGTGGCGATGCTCTTCTTCGCCCGGTCGAACTGCGCCTTCTCCGGATACGACAGGCTGTCCGTGCCCTTGTGGCCGGACGGCTTGATCAGGAACTTCTGCGCACTCGCGTCCTTGCAGTCCCACAGCCGCGCGTCCGTACTCTTCGTGAACGCGGACAGATCCAGGCACTTGCCCGTGGACACGCTCCTCAGAGGCGACGTGGCACGGACATCGCCCTGCCACGACTGCCCCTTGGACTCGTAGCAGTCCGAGATCTGGATCTTCGTGCCGTTCGCCGACGCGTTCCCCGCCACATCCAGGCACTTCTGCGAACCGACGTTGCGCAGATGGAGGTCGTCCTCGCTGCCCTCGAGCGTCCACTGCTGCGCCGCGCCGCCGTTGCAGGTGTAGATCTGGACCGGCGTTCCGTTGGTCTTGCCGCCGCCTGCCACATCGAGGCAGCTGCCCTTCGCGCCCGGCACCTCGATCGCCACAGGGCTGTCGCCGATCCAGCCCACCCCGCCGGCGGCCCAGTAGTCCTGCCAGCGGGTGTGGTAGTCCGCGAGCCACGACTGGCCGACGATCTGCCCCAGGGTGTACGTGCCGTCCTGCAACGCCTTCGTAGCGGAGAAACTGGCGCCGAGGATCTGCTGCCGCTGCGTGGCCTGCGCCGCGATCTCCTGCTGCCACTCGGCGGACGCCTGCGCCACCTCCTTGCCGAGAACCCGGTTCGGATCGATCGGGTCATGCCACGCGCACGACGCGAAGCGGGCCTTCAGGTCCTCGACCGCGATGCGGAACTCCGGCGTCCCCGGGGCCGGTGCCGTGCGGGGGAAGCCGCCGGAGGCGAGGAAGATGCGGGCGTCATCGGCGAACACCCGGGGAACGAAGAACTGGTTGGGTTCGACCTTCCCGGAGTTCTTCTTCCACAGCGCCCACGCTTCCTGCTCCTTCGGCGTACCTCCGGTGGTGTACAGCGGATCGCCGATCGCGAGCGCGGCGGCCTTTGTCTTGTCGTCAGCGGTGGGCGACGAGTCCCAGAACGGGTTGAGAACCCCCAACTCCGGACTGGAGTACGACTGCCACAGCCACGACAACAGCCCGATCCGGTCGTAGATCTTGTTCGCGTCGCGCGGCTCGCCGGGGTAGGACTCCAGGCCGCTGGTGGCACTCGACCACGCGTACCCCTGCTTCTGAACCTTGTCGACCCACTGGTCCTTGCTGGCGCTGTCCGCCCTGTAGGCCTGATGCAACGGTGTCTTGTCGCTGAAGATGTCCCGCTCGAGCTTCTCGTGGAGCTGATCGGGCGGCAGCGCGAGGGCCTCCTGCGCGAGGGCGAACATGCTGGGCCCGCCCGTGCGCAGGGCTTCACCGGCCAAGCACTGGTCCTCACGCAGCCGTTCGGCCGCCTTGGTGTCATAGCCGTCGTACGAGTCACCCACTAGGTCCACGGGCAGTTCGGCGTTCCGGCCGAGCTGGCCGGGCTGGACAGCCAGACCACCAAGAACTGCCAAGGCGGTGACGGACGTGACGGCAGAGGCGAGCGACGCGGATATACGTGATCTGGGCTTGAAGAACCCCGGTCTGAGACGCAAAGAACCGTCCTTTGTCAGGAGCGAGGACAGGCAGGGGAAACCACCCCAAGAGACGGTGGCGATGCGCGCGGGTCAGCCCGAGGCCCCGCTGCGAGAACAGAGGCTGCAGGCAGCAGCGACCAAAGCAGCATTGACAACAAGCCGGTATCGCGGCATAACGAACCACCCCTCCCCCACGGCGGCACTGTTCCCCCAGCCGCCGAATGACGTGCGCGCCACGGCAGGATGGTCAAGTCCCGCCCCTGAGCGCGGCGCTCACCTTAGCCACAGGTCAACGGGGAGTGGCAAGCGTCGACTGCGGCGCCCGGGCCCTGGAACGGGAAACCACTTGCGCGGGTCCCTACGGCTCGACACGCCCTGAACTCCGTGCTCAAACCGGGCTTCACTTGTGTGCGACATGTAAGGAGGGCGTGAAGATAACGATCATTCTCTGTCATAAATTGACCGAAAGTCGCGTACGCGTCGGTAGCCGATCGATGTGCCGCGCCGCGTCGCCACCGACCTGATTGCCCGTCGCGGTGGTGTCCGCCAAACCAGGCTCCGCCGAGCCCGTTGATTGAGAAGCGGCTTGGTACATCAAATCCCGTGCTGCGGCTGCGACTCGACCCTCGAAGCGAAGCGAATCGAACCCGGCCTTGACGAGGCCGCTCGTGTGGTGATGGCCGATCCAGACGGCGACGAGTTCACGGTGCTGACGCCTCAGTGCGGTCGGCGCCACGCCGGAACGTGGCCCGGTAGGCGCTCGGCCGCTGTCCGGTGTGACGGGCGAAGAGGGCGGCGAAGGTTCCGGGGTCCCGGTATCCGACCGTCGTGGCGATGGCGGCGACGGTGCGGTCCGTGGTCTCCAGGAGATGGCGGGCCCGGCGGACGCGCGACGACTGGAGGTAGCCCAGTGGGCTGAGGCCGGTCTCGTCCGCGAAGCGCCGCAGCAGCGTGCGCGAGCTGACGTTGAACGCGTACGACAGCGCGGCAAGGTCGTACGGCGCGGCAAGGTTCTGGTCGAGCTGCCGCATGACCCTGCGGGAGAACTCGTGTCCGGTCTGCGGCAGTAGCCGCGTATCGACGTACGGCGTCTGGGACGACCGCGCGTCGTCGACGAGCGCCACCCGCGCGGTGGCCCGTGCCACGCGGGCGCCACTGTGCCGACGGATAAGTTGCAGGGCGAAGTCGTACATGGCGCTGAAGGCCGCCGTCGTCGTCACGCCTCGGTCGGTGACGACGAGGCGTTCCGGACGGACATCGGTATCCGGGCAGCGCCGGGCAAGTTCGTCCGCGAACAGCCATGCCGTCGTGGCCCGGCGCCGGTCGAGAAGGCCGGCCTCGGCGAGCAGGAAGGCGCCGACGCAGATCGAGACGACGGCGTTGCCCGCGGCCGCGTGCGAGCGGATCGCAGCTACCTCGGGGGCGAGAGCGGTGAGACGCGCGTCCAGGTCGAAGCGGCCAGGCACGGACTCGAACCCCGGCACGACGAGGACGTCGACCTCACGCAACGGGGAGACGGCCAGCGTCGTGCCGCCCGATGCGGCGACCCGCAGACGCGGCGACAGGACCGACACCTCGTACGCGGCACGTTCCGGCCCGGCGACATGCGTGGCCATGGTCAACAGGTCGGGGACCCCGAACACTTCGGACGCGAAACAGCCCGGATAGGCCAGAACACCGACCCGCAGCGCGCTCACGCTCGCCCCCTCCCCCGACGGGTACGGCGAGATTACCCGTACACCTGGCGATCCGGCCACACCCCCTGCGCGGGTACATCGGGCCACGCTGTCGCCATGACTGCTGCCGATGGACATGACGGACACCTCGACGACCCGATCTCCGACTTCTCCCACCGCCGCGTGGACCTGGACGGGGTGGTGAAGACGGTGTACGTGGCGGGTTCGGGCCCCGCCGTCGTACTGATGCCGGAGATGCCCGGCATCAGCCCTGACGTCCTCCGGCTGGCCCGGTGGGTGCGGGATGCGGGCTTCACGGTCCACGTCCCCTCACTCTTCGGCGTCGACGGTGCGTACCCCACCGTCGCAGCGGGCGAGAAGGTCGTCCGTCGCGCGTGTGTCAGTGCCGAGTTCCGCGCCTTCGCCGGGGGCGGAACCAGCCCCGTCACGGCGTGGCTGCACGGGCTCGCGCGCCAGGCCCACGCCGCATGCGGCGGCCCGGGAGTCGGTGCGATCGGCCTGTGCTTCACCGGCAACTTCGCCCTCACCATGGCGCTCGAGCCGGCCGTCGTCGCGCCGGTCCTGGGCCACCCGTCGCTGCCGCTGGACGACCCCGCCGGGCTCGAGATCAACGAGGAGGACGCGCGCGCCGTCCGCGAACGCGTCACGCGGGACGGCCTGAATGTTCTCGCCTTCCGCTTCGACAACGACCGCTGGTGCACCGGGCAGCGCTTCGCTGCCTATCGGGCGCTTCTCGGCGACGCCTTTGACGGCCGCGTCCTTCCTGGCAGTACCGCGAACACCACCCCACCCCCGTTCTTCCGCGACACCGTCGGGACGCCCCACAGTGTGGTCACCGCCCACTTCGTCGACGAGGACGGGCATCCCACGGTGAAGGCCAGGGAAGAGATCCTCACGTTCCTGTCCGACCGCCTGCTCCCGTCCGGGCGCTCCGGCGGCCAGGCGATGCGTGCGTGTCACGAGAGCGGGCGTTCATCCGAACTCAGCCACGCGGATCAGACCGTTCCGGTCGCGACCCGTAGCCCGGAGCCGCTCACCGGCCCATCTCCCACAACAGCACCTCCGCCGCCCCCTCCGCCGCCAGCTCCAGACCCTCCGCGTCCGTGATGCGCGCCGCGTCTCCGGGCCCCAACTCGCCCGCGCCCAGGCGTACACGGCCGCGCACCACGTGCGCGTACACGAACGGCGCGTCCGGCACGGCCGTCCGTTCGTCGGCGGCCAGGCGCCGCACGTGGAGCATCGCGCCCGCCTGGGGCAGGGCGTAGGGCGTGGAGTCGGCTATGCCGCGCACGATCTCGTACGACGGCTCCCCGCCCGGCTCCAGCGGGGCGAGCCACATCTGCACGAAGACCAGCGGCACGTCCGCGTCGTTGCGCTCCACGTGCCGCACACCGCCCGCCGAGCTGAGCCGCTGGACGTCGCCGGGGCCGACGACGGTGGCGTGCCCGGCCGAGTCGCGGTGGGTGAGGACGCCCTCGACGACCCAGGTGACGATCTCGGTGTGGCTGTGCGGGTGCTCGTCGAATCCGGCGCCCGGTGCGAGCCGCTCCTCGTTGCAGGCGAGGATCGCGCCGAAGCGCAGATTGTCCGGGTCGTAGTGGCGCCCGAAGGAGAAGGCGTGCAGGGACTCGATGCCGGCCGCGAGGTCGCCGCCGCTGTAGCGCTCGCCGGCGCGCCGAACGGAAATCACGCCCCCACCGTAGCCGGGAGCCAGCAGGTGCCGGCGCGATGAAGAAGAACCCGGCACTCAGCCCTCGCGTCCTGATAAGGCACTCTTGTCCCGTGCCCGAACCTGCAGCGAACTCCTCCCACCCGCACTCCGCGACCCTGCGCCGCCTCGAGCAGTCCGCCGGCCGGCTCGCCGCGAACGCCATCGCCCGCATGGACGAGTCACTGCCGTGGTACCGGGCGATGCCACCGGAGAACCGGTCGTGGATCGGACTGGTCGCCCAGGCCGGTATCGCGGCGTTCACCGAGTGGTTCCGGCATCCGGAGACCCCGCAGGCGATCTCGACCGACGTCTTCGGCACGGCCCCGCGCGAACTGACCCGGGCCATCACGCTGCGCCAGACCGTCGAGATGGTGCGCACCACCATCGAGGTCATGGAGACGGCGATCGAGGAGGTCGCCGCGCCCGGCGACGAGTCCGTCCTGCGCGAGGCGCTGCTCGTCTACGCGCGGGAGATCGCCTTCGCCACCGCCCAGGTGTACGCGCAGGCCGCCGAGGCCCGCGGCGCGTGGGACGCCCGGCTCGAGTCGCTCGTGGTGAACGCGGTGCTGTCCGGCGAGGCCGACGAGGGCGCCGTCTCCCGTGCCGCGGCGCTCGGCTGGAACTCGCCCGAGCATGTGTGCGTCATCCTCGGAACGGCACCGGACGGCGACAGCGAGTTGACCGTCGAGGCCATCCGGCGTGCCGCGCGGCACGCCAAGCTCCAGGTGCTGACCGGGGTGCTCGGCGACCGGCTCGTCGTCATCGCCGGCGGCAGCGACAACCCGCTCCATGTCGCCAAGGCCCTCATCGGCCCGTACGCGGCGGGGCCGGTCGTCGCCGGCCCGATCGTGCCCGACCTGCTGGCCGCGACCCGGTCCGCGCAGGCCGCCGCGGCGGGGCTCAAGGCGTGTTCCGCGTGGCAGGACGCGCCGCGGCCGGTACTCGCGGACGATCTGCTGCCGGAACGCGCCATCGCCTCCGACCCCGCAGCGCGCGAGCAGTTGGTGGAGGAGATCTACAGACCACTGGAAGAGGCCGGGTCGGCGCTGCTGGAAACTCTGAGTGTCTATCTGGAGCAGGCGAGCAGCCTCGAAGGCGCGGCCCGCATGCTCTTCGTTCACCCCAACACCGTGCGCTACCGGCTCCGACGTGTGACAGACGTCACCGGCTGGTCACCCTCCGATGTACGCTCCGCCTTCACACTGCGAATCGCCCTCATCCTCGGGCGTCTGGCCGACGGAGATGCCCAGCTCTAGACTTTTGTGGAACACCGACAATTCCCCTGACGGTTCTTCGTCCCTGTCCTCACGGGCGGGGGGAGCCGTCCACAAGAGAGAGTGTGAGGGTGCTCGTACTCGTCGCTCCCGGCCAAGGCGCTCAGACGCCCGGCTTCCTGACTCCCTGGCTCGACCTTCCCGGCGCCGCCGCCCGCATCGCGGAGTGGTCCGACGCCATCGGGCTCGACCTTGCCCACTACGGCACGAAGGCCGACGCGGACGAGATCCGCGACACCGCTGTCGCCCAACCGCTGCTCGTCGCCGCCGGACTGCTGTCCGCGGCCGCCCTCGGTGAGGTCACTCCCGGCGCGGTCGCCGGCCACAGCGTCGGCGAGATCACGGCCGCCGCGTTCGCGGGTGTCATCGACGACACCGCCGCGCTGCGGCTCGTTCGGGCCCGTGGCCTCGCGATGGCCGAGGCCGCCGCGATCACCGAGACCGGCATGTCGGCCATCCTGGGCGGCGAGGCGGAGACGGTCGTCGCCCACCTCGAGAAGCTCGGTCTGACCCCGGCGAACGTCAACGGCGCCGGCCAGATCGTCGCCGCCGGCACCGTCGAGCAGCTCGCCGCGCTCGCGGAGGACAAGCCGGAAGGCGTCCGCCGGGTGCTGCCGTTGCAGGTGGCCGGCGCGTTCCACACGCACCATATGGCGCCCGCGGTGGAGAAGCTCGAGGAGGCCGCCAAGGCCCTCTCGGTCTCCGCCCCGGCCGTCCCGTACGTTTCCAACAAGGACGGGCAGATCGTCGCCGACGGCGCCGACGTCATCTCCCGTCTGGTGGGTCAGGTCGCCAACCCGGTCCGCTGGGACCTGTGCATGGAGACCTTCAAGGAGCAGGGCGTCACCGCCCTGGTCGAGGTCTGCCCCGGCGGTACTCTCACCGGTCTCGCCAAGCGCGCCCTGCCGGGCGTCGCGACGCTGGCGCTGAAGACCCCCGACGACCTCGACGCGGCCCGCACGCTGCTCGCCGAGCACACTGCCTGAAGGAGCCGTAGAGCATGTCGAAGATCAAGCCCAGCAAGGGCGCCCCGTACGCACGCATCCTGGGTGTCGGCGGCTACCGTCCGACCCGGGTCGTGCCCAACGAGGTGATCCTCGAGAAGATCGACTCGTCGGACGAGTGGATCCGCTCCCGCTCCGGTATCGCCACCCGTCACTGGGCCTCCGCCGAGGAGACCGTGACCGCGATGTCGGTCGAGGCCTCGGGCAAGGCGATCGCCGACGCCGGGATCGCCGCCGATCAGATCGGCGCCGTCATCGTCTCCACCGTCTCGCACTTCAAGCAGACGCCGGCCGTGGCCACCGAGATCGCCGACAAGGTCGGCGCCGGCAAGCCGGCCGCGTTCGACATCTCCGCCGGCTGCGCGGGCTTCGGCTACGGCCTGACCCTCGCCAAGGGCATGATCGTCGAGGGCTCCGCGGAGTACGTGCTGGTCATCGGCGTCGAGCGGCTGAGCGACCTGACCGACCTCGAAGACCGCGCCACGGCCTTCCTGTTCGGCGACGGCGCGGGCGCGGTCGTCGTCGGCCCCTCGGACGTGCCGCACATCGGCCCCACGGTCTGGGGTTCCGAGGGCGACAAGTCCGAGACCATCAAGCAGACCGTGCCGTGGAACGACTTCCACCTCGGCGACGTCTCGAAGTTGCCGCTCAACGAGCGCGGCGAGGTCAAGTTCCCCGCCATCACGCAGGAGGGCCAGGCGGTGTTCCGCTGGGCCGTCTTCGAGATGGCGAAGGTCGCGCAGCAGGCGCTGGACGCCGCCGGCATCAGCGCGGCCGACCTGGACGTCTTCATCCCGCACCAGGCCAACATGCGGATCATCGACTCGATGGTGAAGACCCTGAAGCTGCCGGAGCACGTCACGGTCGCCCGTGACGTGGAGACCACCGGCAACACCTCGGCCGCCTCGATCCCGCTCGCGATGGAGCGGCTCCTGGCGACCGGACAGGCGAAGAGCGGCGACACCGCGCTCGTCATCGGCTTCGGGGCGGGTCTCGTCTACGCCGCGACGGTCGTTACCCTCCCCTAGGCACCGTACGGATCTTCCGGACGGCTGCTGCCACACCCTCTGATAACCACCGAAGGAGCGCCAACATGGCCGCCACGCAGGAAGAGATCGTTGCCGGTCTCGCCGAGATCGTCAACGAGATCGCCGGTATCCCGGTCGAGGACGTCCAGCTGGACAAGTCCTTCACCGACGACCTGGACGTCGACTCGCTGTCCATGGTCGAGGTCGTCGTCGCCGCCGAAGAGCGCTTCGACGTCAAGATCCCGGACGAGGACGTCAAGAACCTGAAGACCGTCGGCGACGCCGCGGACTACATCGCCAAGCACCAGGACTGAGTCTCACGTCGCGTTTGTCGCCACCCTCCGGTGGCGCCGTGAAAATTCAGCACCCTCTACACGTGGAGAAAGAATTCCTGTGAACTCGACCAATCGCACCGTGGTCGTCACCGGTATCGGCGCAACCACACCGTTGGGTGGCGACAGCGCATCGACTTGGGAAGGTCTGATCGCCGGACGTTCCGGCGTGAAGCTGCTCGAGGGTGAGCGCTTCGCCGATCTTCCGGTGAAGATCGCGGCGACCGCCGCGGTCGATCCGGGCGAGGTTCTGCCCCGCCCGCTGGCCCGCCGGCTGGACCGCTCCGCGCAGTTCGCGCTGATCGCGGCCCGTGAGGCGTGGGCCGACGCCGGCTACACCGCCCCGGCCGGTGAGGACGAGTCCGTCGCCCCGGCGCGCCTGGGTACGGTCATCGCCTCCGGCATCGGTGGCGTAACGACTCTGCTCGACCAGTACGACGTGCTCAAGGACAAGGGCGTACGCCGCGTGTCCCCGCATACCGTGCCCATGCTGATGCCGAACGGCCCCTCCGCCAACGTCGGCCTCGAGGTGAACGCCCAGGCGGGCGTGCATACCCCGGTCTCCGCGTGCGCGTCCGGCGCCGAAGCGATCGGCTACGCCGTCGAGATGATCCGCACCGGCCGTGCCGACGTGGTCGTCGCGGGCGGCACGGAGGCGGCGATCCACCCGCTGCCGATCGCGGCCTTCGCCAACATGATGGCGATGTCCAAGAACAACGACGAGCCCACGAAGGCCTCGCGCCCCTACGACACGTCCCGCGACGGCTTCGTCCTCGGCGAGGGCGCGGGCGTCGTGATCCTGGAGTCGGCCGAACACGCCGCCGCGCGCGGGGCGAAGGTCTACTGCGAGGTCCTGGGCCAGGGCCTGTCCGCGGACAGCCACCACATCGCACAGCCGGAGCCGACGGGCCGCGGAATCGCGGCGGCGCTGCGGAATCTGCTGGAGACCACGGACCTCAAGCCGTCCGAGGTCGTCCACCTCAACGCACACGCGACGTCCACGCCGCAGGGCGACGTCGCCGAGATCAAGGCACTGCGGTCGGTCCTCGGTGACGACCTCGACCACGTGGCGGTCTCCGCGACGAAGTCGATGACCGGTCACCTGCTGGGCGGCGCGGGCGGCATCGAGACGGTGGCCACGGTGCTGGCGCTGCACCACCGTACGGCTCCGCCGACGATCAACGTCGACGACCTGGACGAGACGGTCGACGCGGACATCGTCCGCGACGAGCCGCGTGGTCTGCCGGAGGGCACGATTGCGGCGATCAACAACTCGTTCGGCTTCGGCGGCCACAACGTGGTGCTGGCGTTCCGCACGGTCTGATTCTCAGCGGCGACTTGGGCCCGCGCCCCTTGTGGGGGCGCGGGCTTCGGCTTTCCCCACCCCGCCCCTTCCCGAAACCGGACCCCGCCCGGACCCGCACCGCGCTCCGCGCGGCGTCCTGCCCTCCCCTACGGCCTGGCGGCCGTGGGTGGGCGGAGTGCCCCGGACGGGCTGACAAAGTCAGCTCCGCCGACGGGCACTTCCAACCCCGCCACGAGCGAGGCGCGGCGGCACATCCGGCCCCGCCGGCGATAGAGGCGCGGCGCCACACCCAGCCCCGCCGGCGATAGAGGCGCGGCGCCACACCCAGCCCCGCCGGCGATAGAGGCGCGGCGGCACACCCAGCCCCGCCGGCAATTGAGGCGCGGGGCTCGGGGCACCGCCCCGACAAGAGCCGCCACACCCAGCCCCGCCGGGACGCGCGGCGTCACACCACCTGGTGGAGCCACCGCACCGGCGCCCCCTCCCCCGCGTACCGGAACGGCTCCAGCTCGTCGTCCCACGGCTTCCCCAGCAGCTTCGCGATCTCCGCCTCCAGATCCGTCTCGCCCTGCGCGGACCGCACGAGCGCCGCCCGCAGGCGGTCCTCGGGGATCAGGATGTCGCCGTGCATGCCGGTGACCGCGTGGAAGATGCCGAGGTCCGGCGTGGCGCTGTAGCGCTCGCCCTCCGCCGTCGCGCACGGTTCCGCCGTCACTTCGAAGCGCAGCAGATGCCAGCCGCGCAGCGCGGACGCCAGCTTGGAGGCGGTGCCC
The DNA here is from genome assembly GCF_040613325.1 of Streptomyces sp. NPDC006283. Classification (NCBI taxonomy): domain Bacteria; kingdom Bacillati; phylum Actinomycetota; class Actinomycetes; order Kitasatosporales; family Streptomycetaceae; genus Streptomyces; species Streptomyces sp. NPDC006283. The sequence goes on from NZ_JBEXRZ010000086.1 coordinate 25,712, forward strand.
GCCTCGCCCTGCCAGGAGAACTCGGCTCTCCAGGTGCCCGGCGACGCGGGCTGTCGGATCCAGTCCAGCTGGACCCGTACGCCGAGCACACCCGCGACCGCCCATTCGACGTGTGGGCAGAGCGCGCGCGGTGCGGAGTGAACGTACAGAACGCCACGTGTCGTCACCGGGACCTCCAGTGTGGGACGAGGTTCGCCTTCCCAGCGGCCTCAGTAAACAGCATCGGGAACAAGTCTCCGCAAAAGGGACGGTATGTGACGTGATGTAATTTACTGGCGCCGATAGGCAGGTGGACCCTCTGGGTCGACGTGGCAAAAGTTACCGTGCGAGACGCGCCGAGGGGTGACGTACTGTCGGTCCTGGGGCCCGTACGCACCAAGGTTTCACTCGGCAGGAGGGCGGATGCCGGGATTATGGAGGGGGAAGTGACGTTGCGACGACGCAATCGGACGTTCCGGGCGCGTACCGCCGCGGTCGTCACGCTTGCGACCGCCGCCCTGGCGGCGGGTGTGCTCGCGGCATGTGACGTGGTGTCAGAGCCCTCGGCTCAGCGCCCGCCGGGGAAGTCATCGCGCCCGTCGCCCAGTCCGAGCCCCACCCCGGTGTGGGACCGCAGCCCCCGTTCGCTCGCCGCGGTCGGCGACTCGATCACCCGCGGGTTCGACGCGTGCCAGGTGCTGACGGACTGTCCGGAGGTTTCGTGGGCCACCGGCTCGGACACCACGGTGAACAGCCTGGCCACGCGATTGCTCGGCGCGTCGGCGGCGCGGCGCAGCTGGAACTACGCCCGTTCCGGCGCCGACGTCGCGGACCTGCCCGAACAGATGGCGCAGGCCGCCGCCCACAAGCCGGAACTGGTCACCGTCATGGTCGGCGCGAACGACGCCTGCGCGGACACCGTGGACCGGATGACACCGGTCGAGGACTTCCGTGCGTCGTTCGTGAAGTCGATGGCCCGGCTCAGAGAGGACGCCCCCAAGGCGCAGGTGTACGTCACGAGCGTGCCGGACCTCAAGCGCTTGTGGGCGACGGGACGTGACGATCCGTTGGGCGCCCAGATATGGAAGCTGGGCATCTGCGCCTCGATGCTGGGCGACGCGCAGGACGACAGCCCGCGGGCGCAGCAGCGCCGGGACACGGTCCAGCAGCGGGTCGTGGCGTACAACGGTGTACTGAAGGACGTGTGCTCCAAGGACGAGCGCTGCCGGTACGACGGCGGGGCCGTCTTCGGCTTCCGCTTCACCGGTGACCAGTTGAGCCGCTGGGACTGGTTCCATCCGAGCAGGAACGGCCAGCAGCGGCTGGCGGAGATCGCATACCGCCATGTCACGGCCGCGGAGGCGCCCCGGTCCGGGGAGTAGGGCCTGCTCCAGCCCCGGCACGGTCCGAAAGCGGTCCCTGACGCCCCGTCGGCCTTCCGCGACCGCGGACGGGGCGGCGATACTGCCGCCACCCGACGAAAGGAATCCCGTGCCCCGGATACGCGCCCGCCTGGACGTACTTGGCGTCGCCCTGTTCACCTCCGCCGCCCTCACCTTCACCACCGCCCCGCTCGCCTCCGCGGCGTCCGACCCGGTCGGCACCGCCCCACTCCCGCTCACGGTCGAGGAGCAGCGGCTCGAACGGGCCGTGCCCCAGGAGATCCTGCGCCGCAGCGGCTTCGACGCGGTGGCACAGGACTTCGTCCGGGCGCTGGAGGGCGCGAGGTCGTACCGGCAGGCCGAGCGGGCCGTCGCACGGCACGGGTCGGCGCTGTGGGAGCGGGCCGTGGACCGTGCGCAGGGCAGGGGCCAGGCGCGGGGCGACCTGAGCAGGGACGACGACCGGCCGCTGTACTGGGCACGGCTCGGTATGACGGCCGGACTGCGCCAGTGGCAGCCCGGTTTTGACGTCACCGAGGCGCAGCGGGCCCAGCTGCTGGACCGGCTGGAGCGCTCGTCACGGGGTCAGGATTCGATGGATCTGCCGCCGGGCAACAGTGTCAAGCGCATCGTGATGACGGGGTTCGATCCGTTCACGCTGGACCGGGACATCCGTATCAGCAACCCGTCGGGCGCGACCGCGCTCGCTCTCGACGGCACGTGGGTCCGCACGCCGGACGGCCCGGCCAGGATCGAGACGGCGGTCTTCCCGGTGCGCTGGCAGGACTTCGCGGACGGCACGGTGGAGCGGACCCTGCGAGCACGGCTGCCGGAGGCGGACCTGTTCACCACGGTCAGCCAGGGCCGGGTCGGCCGTGTCGACATCGAGCGTTTCAACGGGGCCTGGCGCGGCGGCTTCCCGGACAACGACAACGTCTCGCGGACGGAGACCGTGCCGGTGGCCGATCCCGCCTCGCAGCCCCAGTGGACGCTGACCTCTCTGCCGTACGAGGCGATCACCGCCGCGGACACGGGCCGTTTCCCGGTGTACGACAACACGTCCGTGACGGAGATCCCGGCGGGCGCGACCGCGCCCGTCGTCCGGCCGGGTGGGCCGACCCCCGGTTCCACCGCACGCGCGGGAGGCGGCGGCGACTACCTGTCCAACGAGATCGCCTACCGTGCCACGCTGCTGCGCGACCGCCTCGGCCTGGAAATCCCCGGTGGTCATGTGCACACTCCGGTGCTGCAGTTCGGCGCGGGGAACACCACGGAGATCACCGACCCGGAGTTCGTACAGAACCGGCTGGACATCATCGACCAGGTACGGACGATCATCTCCGTGGCGGCCGGCAGCGGTGGGCCAGCATGATGGGCGCATGAGAATAGCGGCGGGCCAGTTCACATCCGTACCGGGCGACATCGAGGCGAACGTCCGGAGCATGCAGGCTCTGGTGCACGCGGCGGCCGGGCGGGGCGCCCGGCTGGTCGCCTTCTGTGAACTGGCCGCCACCGGGTACGACCTGGGGCTGATCGCCGAAAGGCCCGACCTGTGGCTGGCCGAGGACGATCCCCGTCTGGAGCCGCTGCGGGAGGCCTGCCGCGCGACATCGACGGCCGCACTGGTCGGCTGCGCCGCCCGCTCGGCCGGCCCCCGGCCCACGATCACGGCGCTTGTGATCGGCCCGGACGGCGAACTGCTCGCCCGCTACGACAAGACGCATCTGTACGGCGAGGAACTGGACGTCTTCACGGCCGGCACCGAGGACGGCCGCTTCCTCCTCGACGGCGTCCGGTTCGCCGTGGCGATCTGCTACGACAACCGGTTCCCGGAGGTCGCGCAGCGGGCGAAGTCCGACGGCTGCCACGTGTACGTGGCGAGTTCGGTACTCGAGGCGGACAACGACTCGTACCGGACGGTCTATCCGGTCCGGGCCGCCGACAACGCTCTGCCGGTGCTGCTCGCCAACGCGGTGGGCCCGTGCAGCGTCGGCGACTGCCGGGGCGGCAGCGCGGTCTGGGGTCCGAGCGGCGCCCTCCTCACCACGGCGGGCCCGGACGCCCCGGGCCTCGCGTTGGCCGATGTCCTGTAGCGCTTGACCCTGCAAAGGTCAGCTTGATCCTGCATGTGATCTCGCACAGGTCAGCGTGACCTTGCAACAAGGGCCAGCGTTAGCT